>JAMWCP010000039.1 GCA_023819665.1 Candidatus Omnitrophota bacterium | reverse complement strand
TTGTTGTAGAATGAAATACAAGTATAATTATAAATAAGACCATAACTATTCTCTTTGTGAATTGACTTTTAAAGTGCAAAAAGATATCTTTTCTATTTAAAAATATACTAATAATCTCTAACCAAAACCTTGCTAAAAGGATAATAAAAGGAAATAATGCACAGATAAAATAACTAGGAGTAGGCCCTTTATAAAAAGGGATTAAGGAAAATAAAAATAGTATACACCATAATCTATAAGAACTTTCTATATTTATTGTATTTTTATATTTTTTAAAAATATAAACCAATCCCAAGACTATAAAAGATAAAGGTGTCAATAAGATAAAGAAAATGAGTCTTAGGTATCCCCTAACACAAACATCACCCCTTTCGAAATTTAAAGGTAAAAAGATGGTACATTCAAAAAAATCTTTTAATATAGATGTCTTTTTAAGTAAAAAGATAGCAACTGTCCATACTAATAAGAATCCTATACAGGAAAAAAGACAGAATTTAAGCCATTCTCTTGGGTTAATCCTTTTTTTAAAAAATTCAAATAGCAAAAATACTATATATCCAAAAAGATAAAATACTCCTGGCTGTTTATACAGAGATGCCAGCCCTATTATTAGACCAAAACCAATAATTCTTATAAATGAACCTTTTTCTCTATTATATATAAAATTTATCGCAATTATTCCTAAAAGAGAAACAAAGGTTTCGGTATGAATACGGTATCCTCCGAATATTAAAATACTCGGATAAAGAAATACTGCGGTTAGTATGCCTGAAATACTACCATATATTTTGGATACAAATAAAGCAGTAAAAATAACAAAGGTTATATCTATTATGAGAATAAACGCTCTACTTATCCACCAAGCTTCTCCAAATATCTTTTGGATTATATGAAGAGTATAAAAAATTGCTGGGGGTTTAATTTCAATTAGATCACGGTAGGGTTTATAACCATAACCTATCCACTTAGAGATCACAAGAAAGTTAGTATCATCAACTACACCGATTCCTCTTTTGAAAAAACATGGTAAAGATATAAAAACAGTACATAAGAATAAACATATTAAGAATTTTTTAAAAAATCTATTTTTCAGCTGACAAGTAAAAGCCATCTTTTAGCAACTCCTTAATTTTAATATCTACAATTAATCTATACCAGAATCCCTGTAAAAAATGAAATAAAAATCCTGTTCTTCCATCTAAAAATCCTAACTTCAAGATATAACGATAAAAAAAATACATAAATGCCCTAAGATATAACGGAAGATGATAATATATATTTTTTAACCAAAGGATCTTCTGATCTAAACTACCAAAAAAATAAGGTTTTATTAGTCTATTTTTATTTTTCTTATAAATCATCTCCTCTTTTGCTAGAAGTTCAGCATAATGGATATGTTTTTTAAGCCAGAATGATATATCGTTTTCATTAAGATTTTCCTCAATAAGATCGTTTTTAAGTTTTTTTGTTTTTCCTTTTACATAAAAATGTTTATCTACCAATTCATTTTCATCACAAAATACCTCTTTAATTTTAAAAAGTCTAAGTAAATATCTCGAATAATACCCTCCAAATCTAATCCATCTTCCGTTGAATATATACTTACGTTTTATATAATAACCATCTATATCCAAAGGTAAATTTTTAAATAATTCTTTAAGTTCATAAGATAATTCTTGCGATACAACTTGATCCGCATCCAAAACCAAACACCATTCATAAGAAAAATTTATATTCTTAAATGCCCAGTTCCACTGCTTGGCATGCGTCTGAAAGGGATGCTGATAGATTTTATCTGTAAATTTGCGAGCAATCTCTAATGTTCTATCAGAACTGTATGAATCTACTATAATTATCTCGCCTACCCAATTATAGATACTCTCAAGACATTTTAGAATATTATTTTCTTCATTATAAGTAAGGATAATTACAGATAAAGGTAGTTTATGATTCTGCATAGTCTATCTCTGTATTGCTTCTCTATATATCTTTATCAATTGAGGAATAATCTTTTCTATGGAAAATCTTTCTTGAATTAACTGTTTAGCGTTTTCTTTAATCCTGATTAAAAGCTCTGGATCATTTAGAAGCCTATCTAATACACTATATAGGCTATAAACCTCTGGTCTAATTACTATACCAGCATTCTTCTCCTGAATATCTGGATAGATATTTACCTTATCTGAGATAATCACCGGTAAACCAGAAGCCATTGCCTCTATAACGGCTAGCCCAAAATTTTCACTAAAAGAAGGCAAAACGAAGATATCGCTATCTCTGAGAACAGATAATTTATCATCGCCTAAAAGTATACCCGTAAAGATAACCCTATCTAAAATATTTCTTTTTTTAATTAATTTTTTAACCACTTTACCATATCCTTCCTCATCTGGGCCGGCAATAACTAAATATACATCTTTTCTTTGCTTCGATATCTTAGAGAATGCCTCTACCAAAATATCCAGTCCTTTTTTAAAACTAATTCTACCTAAAAAAAGAATGACTTTTTTATTCTTTAATACAGGATAATGCTGACGAAAATTTCCATACGGCGGAAGGTATGTAAATCTTTCTAAATCTATTCCTAAAGGAATAACAAATGAATTAAGTTTTATACCGGTTCTTAAGGCAAGTCTTCTTTCTTCTTCGCTGGTAAAATGTATATAACTGGCCGCTTTTAAATTTTTTCTTTCTATTAGATTTAAATATAATATTTTTCTTAAATAGTGTCTTTTTAAAAGAAAAGGGTCTAACTGCCCCAACGGTCTGATTATATGAGGTAAATTGAATCTTTGAGCAAAATAGCAGGCAATCAAACTAGAAAACTGAAATAAAGAATGGATATGAACTATATCAAAATTTTTTATTTTTTTCTTTATAGTCTTAAAGAGCAAGTAAGAAAACTTATAATGTTTAAAAAAATGAACTGGAAAATAAAAGACCCGGAGTCCATCTAAATTGAGTTCTCTATTCAAAGGAACATTTATTTTTTTCTTTATATCGGCGTTGGTGGTAAATATAGTTACATCCTGGCTATATCTTACTAAACCTCTACATATATCTAAAATTGCCTGGGTAGGACCTCCGAATCCATAGGTTAACGCAGGAATAACATGTAGGATCTTCATTATAAATATTTATTTAACCATCTCTTTAAAACATATAAAGCCCAAACTCTCTGCCATAAAATTTTATCTGAAAGGAATCCCTTCCAGATAGCTTTTAATTCTAAAGGATCTAAAAGATTATCTAAAAAACTATCATTACTAAAAAATGCCTCTTCTATTCTATCTCTCAATTTATTCTTCATCCAGATACTAAAAGGCAAAACAAATCCTCTTTTTGGCCTAAGATATATCTCTTTAGGTAAAGGTCTATTTAAACTTTTAATCAAAATTCTCTTGAGCACCTTTTTATCTATCTTAAATCTTGAAGGTATCCTTAAGACAAATTCTGCCAAATTATGGTCTAAGTAAGGTATTCTTACTTCCAAAGAATGCGCCATACTCATAAAATCTGTATCTCTTAAAAGTATATCAACCATATAGTTAGTAATCTCCAAATAAGAGAGCTGATTTACAGTTTCTAATTCTCTAAGTTTATCAATAGCAAGTTCCTCCTGATCAGTTTCATATAAATATGGCGATTTTAAAATCTTTTTTATCTGGTCTTCATTAAAAAGTTGACGCATCCAAAAATAGGGATGGATTCGATTATACTTAATAAAATCGATTATCTTATGAGAATATGTGTTATCATGCGAAATTTTAGCTAAATAAGCAGCGGTTATTCTTCTGGCATAACGGGGGATCATACTTAAAAATCGATTGAATAATAAAATCTTGGAGATTCTTTTAAATGTATTATATCCACAAAAAATCTCATCTCCTCCCAGACCTGAAAGGCATACTTTAAAATTTAACTCTTTGGCTATCTTGGAGATGAAATATGTGTTTACTCCATCAAAAGTTGGCTCATCCATAGCCTCTATACATAAATCAAGCTGTTTAATTATATCTTCTTCATCAAAATAAAATTTATAGTGCTCGGTATTAAACCTTTTTGCCACAAGATCTGAATAATTCTGTTCATCAAACTCTCTTTCTTTAAAAATCAACGAGATAGTCTTAACCGGACAAAATACCTCAGAAACCAAACTCACCAAAGAACTGGAGTCAATTCCACCACTTAAAAATATGGCAGTGGGCACATCACTTATAAGATGTAATCTAACAGTCTCTTTAAGCAAAAGATTTAGTCTTTCTAATAATTCTTTTTCTTTTAAATCCAAAGGGATAAGAATTCTGTCTAAAAGATTATAATAAGGGTATACTTTTAATTCATTTTCTTTCAATAACATAAAATGTCCGGGAAGAAGTGAATATATATCCTCAAAGATAGTGCGGGGTTCTTTCTGCCCACCGTATCTTAGATAATCTCTCAAACCTTTAAAATTTAATCTTTTCTTAACCAGTCCTGTTGCTAAAATAGCCCTTACCTCAGAAGCAAATATAAAAATTCCATTTTTAAAATAGTAATAGAGGGGTTTTATCCCAAATCTATCGCGCGCAAGAAATAACTCTCCTTTATCTTCATCCCATATACAGAAACTAAACATTCCTCTTAATTTTTCCAAGCAACCTCTATCCCACTCTTCATAACTATGCAGAATCACTTCATTATCTGATTTACTTATAAATATATGTCCTGATGACTCTAATTCTAAACGAAGTTCTTTAAAGTTATAAATTTCTCCATTAGCAATTAGAAATATTTTTTTGTTCTCATTAACAAAAGGTTGGTCTGCTTTCTCTGTTAAATCAATTATCCTAAGCCTTAATTGTCCTAAGACAAGACTATTTTGGATATAAAAACCCTTACTATCTGGACCACGGTGATAAAGCGCTGAAGTTATACTTTCTATAAGCTGTCTCTTATTGATATGTGGTAAATCAGACTTCAATCCAAAAATTGCACACATATTTATAGGATTCTTTTCGTCGATACTAAATTAAATTTAAGTAAAAGATATAATAGAAATACATAATGTATAAAATTTCCAAAAAGAAGAGATAGATCTGATTCGAGGTTATAATATACCGTTAAAAGCACTGTGGCTATAATAATACCTCCTTCTCCTGAGTGTGTATAATTAAAGATCTGATACAAAATCCTAAAGAAAAAACCTAGAATAAACATTCCCACAATTATTCCTAATGACCCAAAATTTACATAGAATTCTACCAAAACGGGTAGATTATAAGAAGTAGTATAATCATAAGGATCTAATAATTCATAGCGATGTCCAAATTCTTGGCCTAATATTTTCATAGGTTTTGCAGGATATAAAAAACGCGGAACAAGAGAGGTATAAAGATATCTATATGTATATCCATTCCAATAAGGGATAATTTCGGGAGTCAAGGTAACTACTTTAGAGAATGTTATCAAGGCATCTGCCCTTTGCAAAACTTTCTCATATTCTTCATATTTTTTCCCCTCCCTTTCTTTATGATGCAATAAGTCTTCAAAGATCAGTCTAAAGTAAACACCTGCTTTAGCGAAAAAGTTACTTCTACTATATTCTCCGCTATACCATACCTGTTTACGGAATTCATCTCGAACACCAAAAATCAATACAAAAAAAACTAATGAAAAAAGAATATGATTAAAAGGGACTTTTTTATGATAATATATATATAAAAATAATATAATAGATAAATCTACTACTACAAGCGAAGTAGAACCTGTACCGAGATCCTGCATCAGCCTTAATATAAATATAATCAAAAATATTAACTTTCCTCTACCGGCTATTTGTTTCTGAAGTATAAGTAAATAAAAAATAGCTATAGAAAACCTAGTCAATTCAGTTAAGAAAGCAGTAGTTCCTTGCGAAAGAATAATAATACTGAATGTATCGTTAAGATAGAAAAAAAAGAGGCCCGATATCCCTGTATACAATGCTAATTTATATACAGCTTGGGGATTCCAGGAAATATCTAAACGTGGACATAAAGGCTTGAATAATTGATAAAAAGGTGAATAAAAAGATACTAAAAATACAAATATTCCCAAAAGCGAAAGGTTCAGTACTTTAATCAGCACTTCATGTTCTATGTAAGCCGACTGAATTAGATGATACCGTGTAAAAACCCCTAACCCAAAATAAATAAAATAAACAATAGAAAATGCAGGCAAAAAAGGAAGATTTTCCTCCTTCCGAAAAAAATAAATAACAGTAGGAATTATACTTATAATATAAATTAATGAAGCAAGGGTCAATTCTAGAGGAAGAGGCTTTTCATCTAATCTTTGGCTCTGATTAAAAAGATAAATCCATAATATAATGGCACCAAAAATAATGAAAAATACCACTCCTTTTTTCATATCTGGTTATTCTTTATATTTATTCTTGTTGATTATATAAGGAATAATCCCTAAAATTATACTTATTATATCATATCCTAAATGTAAAAACTTAGGATACTTACTAAAAAGTAAAGTCTTCCACCGCCGGTATAATATTCTTCTAAAATAAGGATATTTTAAAAAATGTCGAGCGCGATTACGAAAGGATGTCTTATCATAGTATTTTTCAAAAAATCTATGTATTTTTTTAATTTTTTTATCCTCTATCTGACAATCTAACTTCTTAAATCTACCAATATCAAAATCTGAATAACGGCGATAGTATAAAGAATCCTTTATCTGATTAAAATATCTTTCATAAAGATACGTTCCCGGTAAAGCAGTAGTATATGAAAGATTCATAAAATGAGGCTGAATTTTTTTAATCAAAGATAAAGAAGATTTAAGCTCTTCTTCTGTCTCTGTAGGGGTTGCCAACATAATGTTTGCCTGAAAAGGAAGTCCTATTTTTTTACATATCCGATAAGCCTTAAAGATTTCTTCATCGGTTATGCCTTTGTTTAAAATCTCATTTCTTATTCTTTGACTTCCGCTCTCGGGAGTCATCACTAGACCTCTACAACCACTTTTATACATCTTCTTCAAGATCTCCTCATCAGGATTATTAAGCCTTCCATTGGCATACCAAAGAATATCTATATTTTTTTTAATTAAATAATCACAGAATCTCTCCACCCAACTGCGTTCAACCAGAAATGTATCATCGGTTATCCATAAACCATTTATACCATATTTAGTTTTAAGTTGAACTATTTCTTCTATGACATTTTCTACTGACCTCCGACGCAGCTTTGCGCCAAACATTCTTCTAATAGTAGGTTGACAGAAAGAACAGTTAAAAGGACAACCCCTACCAATAATTATAAGCATACAGGGATTTCCTAAAGGATAGCCTGCTCTCCCATAAATTACACTTTTAGGCATAAGTTCTCTATCTATAAAAGGAAGACTGTCCAAATCTTCAATAAAATCTTGCTGAGGAGTAATTATAAGCTTATTGGTCTCTAAATAAGCAATACCTTTGACGTCTCTTAAATCTTTTTTTTCAGAAATTATTCTTAATAATTCTATAATCGTCAATTCTCCTTCCCCTATAACACAAATATCAATATTTTTTTCCTTTAATGTTTCATAAGGCAAAATTGTAGGATGTGGCCCTCCGGCGACAACAATAATATGGGGGAATCTTTTTTTGATAAAACACGCTATTTTCTGTGCAATATCGGCTAAAGGAGTAGTAATACTTATGCCAACAACAGAAGGTCTAAATTCATAAATTTCTTGAAAGATATGCTTTTCATTATTCCTTTTCTTCAATCCGATAATCTTTACAGAATAGCCTTCTTTTTTTAAAATGGTTCCAATATACATAAGACCTAAAGGTTCATTGTTTAATGGTTCTAAATAAATTAGAAGTATATGCATATTTATTATAGTTTAGTAGCTACGACAACTATATTATCTTCTCCTTGCCAAGATTCTCCTATCAAATCAGCATAATCAAAATAGACCTTTACTTTAAAGCCCTCTTTGGGTAGATTTTTCAAAAAAAAATTCTCTGTAAAACCCAAAGGATGAGTTGTGCCTATTATTGTAAAATTACTTTCTTTTTTAAAATGCGGAACCTCCATAAAAAGAATACCATCTTTATTTAATAATTGAAAAAAATAATTAAATATATTACTAATATTGTGAAGATGCTCTAATGTATGAAAACTAAAAATTATATCAAATTTCTCTCTCTTTGCGATTAAATCGCCAATTTTTTTTTCTATCCTTAAACCTAATTTTTTAATTCCAAAATTTCTTCTTATTTCTGAAATTTCAACACCCACAGCATCTATGCCAAAATGTCTTAGTTGGTAAACCAAATACCCCCAGGAGCATCCAAATTCAAGGGCTCTTTTAATTTTATATTTATGTATAAAATATTCTATGATTTTTATATAACGTTTCTTTTTATAATTAAAACGACCATCGAAACTATCAATGTTATAAGAAGGAGGGACTTTTATAAATGGATCGTCCTCTCTATATAAAAGGTCGTAAAATTTAAAAAATTTAAACATAGGATTTGTCCAATATAAATAACAATTTAAACAGTAACAGATATCAATCAATCTTTTTTTTCTAAATACTACGAGATATTGTTCTTTTGAACAGTAAGGACAGAGAGTATCGTTCTTCAAGAAAAGACATTCAAGAAAATAAATAATTTTAGTGAATAATCTATAGAATATATATTTTGTTTTACTCACTTTTCTTAAATATTATATAAATAGACATAAATTCTTCTTTAAAAAGGCCATCTAAATAAGTAAGAGGATAGGTAATTGAAAACCATAAAAAAATTAAAAAATGTTTTAAAAAAACGGGGCTTTTTTTAAAAACATAATTATATTGTATTCTTCTAGATAAAGCAGTAACTTTACGAGTAAATATACCTCCGTATCCGGATAGCTTAATTATATCTAATCCTAACCCTTTAATTAACTGTTGGATCGAAAAATAATCATAACCTTTCCGTACATGGCCACCATTTTCAGTATTTGATATTTTTTCTCCGTAATAATAAGGACAATTTAAATTAGGTACACCTAAGTGGATGATACCGTTGGGATTCAATATTTTGGCAAACAACTCTAATATATATCTATCTCTTAAAATATGTTCTAAAGTCTCAAAACAAATAATTTGATCAAAAGTCTCATTTAATTTTAAAATATCATATATATCAAAAACCAAAAATTTTAAACGCGAAGGAGAGATATATCTGTAATCTCTGAATTCTAAACATTTTTTTATATTAAGATAGTTAATATCTATACCTAAAACTGAATTACCTAATTTATAACATAAAAAAGAGAAGGCACCGTTACCACAACCAGCATCCAATGTCTTATAACCCCCCCTTAACAAATATTTCTTAGCTAATTTTAACCTTTTTCTTAAACAAAAATCCATACCGGGAAATAAAAATTCCTTAAAAGACAATCTTATAAGATTTAGATTTTTGCCTATAAAATTATTCATTTATAAATTTTTGCATAGATTCTTAAAATTTTCTCTATATAATGCTGCCAAGTAAAAGAAGAGATTATATTTTCCCTCGCCCTTTCACCCATCTGGTGGGCACTCTCCGGATGTTGGTATAAGAAAAGTATTTTTTCTTTTAATGACACAACATCTCTTATGGGCACAATAAACCCATCAATTCCATCCCTTACTACATCCCTTGCACCGGTATTAGTAGAACATATCACAGGAAGACCACAAGCCATTGCTTCCAAAATACAAAAAGCTAAGCCTTCTTCAATAGATGTAAGCACAAAAACTGAACCTTGAGAATAATATTTATAAAGCTCGTCGTGTGGTATGGGGCCTAAATACTTAAACCTATGGGAATATCTTTTCAATACGGGCTTTATATCATCACTTACTTTTCCTATCAACCATACATCTAAGTCTTTAATAGCTAACTCCTCTACTGCCTTTAAAAGATAATGAATTCCTTTTCTAACTGAAATCCCTACAGAAATTATTCTAAAAACCTTATCATTTTTTAACGTAGGTTTAAATCTTTCTATATCCACTCCAAAAGGTATCTGTAATAATTTATCTTTAGAAAATCCTTTTGCTAAAAATGTATCTTTAACAAATGTTGAAGGTATAGAAATATAATCGGATTCTCTATATTCATTTATTTCTTTATCCACTATATAGAAAGAGGGGATATTTACTTTAAGTCCTGTGATTTTCTGTTCTTCCAGTAAAATATCTCTTTGAAACTCAATATGGGTTGATAAACGTTCAAGTATAACCTTGATATAAGGAAATAACCTACGAATTTTACGAATAGTGAATAAACAAAAACTTGACCACCCCACAAAGATATCGCACGATTTGATTCTTCGCGCTACCTCTAAATCAAAAAGATTTGCTGTATAATAAGAAATATCTATCTTATTTCTAATATAGGGAACCCGATAAAATAAGCGTCCTAAAATCTCTTTAGTAATGAGACATTTTACTTTTTTCTTATCTATTTTGGAATCTTTTACTTTAAAGTAAGGGTAAGAAGTAAAAATGGTATCCAAAAATCCTCTTTTTTCTAATTCTTTTGCCAGATAGAAAGCATGGAATTTACCACCTACAGAGATAATTACTTTCATTTTCTATTTTTTAATTTTTTAGAGATAAATTCTAAAATATTTTGAAATTGAATTTGATAATTAAATTTTTCAAGATGTGCTTTTCTACAGTTAGATGATTTTTTAA
>JAMWCP010000001.1 GCA_023819665.1 Candidatus Omnitrophota bacterium | reverse complement strand
TCTTGAACGTAGTTCAGGATGAAACTGTACCCCCCAAACAGAAAACTCTTTATGTTTTATACCCATAATTTCTCTATCCTCTTTTTCCCAAGCAGTAACCTCTAAAACATCTGGTAGATCTTCGCGTGAAATAACTAAAGAATGATATCTTGTTGCCTCAAAAGGGTTGGGTAGGTTCTTAAAGATAGTTTTTCGGTTATGATAGATGAGTGAAGTTTTACCATGCATAAGACGTTTAGCAGAGACAATCTTTGCGCCAAAACAGAAACCAATACATTGATGTCCTAAACATACACCGAGAATGGGTATTTTCTTATAAAACTCTTTAATTACTTCCACAGAAATACCTGCATTTTCAGGTCTGCCGGGTCCGGGAGAAATCACAATCCTTTCTGGTTTCAGCGCTTTAATCTGAGAAATGGTTATCTTATCATTTCTTACCACTTTTAACTTCTTACCCAATTCTCCCAAATATTGCACCAGATTATAGGTAAAAGAATCATAATTATCTATAACGAGGACCATCTTACTCCTTTTGACGATAAATCACCGCTCCTAAATTTCTCAATTTATTTTCTAAATTTTCATAACCTCTCTCCAAATGGTAGGTACGAGAAACAGTAGTTGTACCCTGCGCTACTAAACCTGCCAGAACTAAAGAAGCAGAAGCTCTTAAATCCGAAGCCATTACCGCGGCACCGCAGAGGTTATCCACCCCTTGAATAATTGCATGGGGACCTTCTCTCTGAATACGCGCTCCCATACGATTTAACTCTGCCACATGCATAAATCTATCGGGATAAACTTTTTCTGTAATTATACTTATTCCCTCAGTAACACTTAAAAGAGCCATCATCTGCGCCTGCATATCCGTTGGAAAACCCGGATAAGGAAGAGTAACAATCTCGGCGGGCTTTAAATATCTTTTATAACCTACTATTAAGTCTTTGTTTTCTTTTTTAATCTCTGCCCCCATAAAACTCAATTTATCAATTACTGCCCCCAGATGTTCACTGATCACATTTTTTATAATAATATTGCCGCCTGTAATAAGCCCCGCAATCATAAATGTTCCTGCCTCGATACGATCCGGAATAATCTTATGTTTTGCCCCTCTCAGTTGCTTTTTTCCTTCAATCTGAATATAATGAGTACCTGCGCCTCTGATGCATGCCCCCATCTTATTTAAAAATTCCGCCAGATCTACTATCTCTGGCTCACACGCCGCAGATTCAATAGTAGTAATACCTCTAGCTAAAGTAGCCGCCATCATTACATTGGCGGTAGCCAAAACCGAGGAACCAAAATTACCTCCTAAATAGATATGTGTTCCCCTCAGGCCTTTAGGTGCCTTTGCTATGATATAACCTGCCTCCATATCAAGTTGCGCTCCTAAAGAAGTTAATCCTTTAAGATGTAAATCAACCGGCCTTACACCAATAACACAACCTCCTGGTAAAGACACTTTAGCTTTTCCTAATTTTGCTACTAAAGGACCTAAAACACAAAAAGAAGCACGCATGACAGAAACTAATTTATAGTCTGCCACATAATAAGAATGGCCGGAAGAAGTTATTTTAATCACATCTTTATTAAAATCTACAGTCTTACCTAAAGAACATAGAATTCTTATCATTGTATGTGTGTCTCTGAGATTAGGAGCATTTTCAATTATACAAGGTTCATCGGTAAGTAAAGTGGCTGCCATAATAGGAAGTAAAGCATTCTTTGCTCCCGAAATCGTTACCTCTCCTTTTAAAACTCTACCGCCTTCGATTATCAATTTATCCATAGTTTTTTGCTATTATTACTCTGTCTATATTAGTGTAATCCTTAATAACCTCTACCATCTTTAAATTTCTTATATTTCTAAATATTTTTTTTATAGAGTTCAATTGGCCATAACCTATTTCCATAATCAGATACCCATCTTTTTTTAGATAAAGATGCGCGTCTCTGATAATTCTATAGAAGAATCTCAAACCCCTTCTTCCCCCATCAAGAGCTATGACTGGCTCATAAAAAATCTCTTTAGAAAATCTACCTATCTGAGAAGAAGGCACATAAGGAGGGTTGCTTACAATTATATCATAAAGGCCAAATTTTAAACCTAAAAATAAATCTGTCTGTAAAAAATTTATTTTTACTTGGTTGCATTGGGCATTAAGTTTAGCTATATGAAGTGCTTCTTGGGATATATCAGTTGCATCTATAACTATATTATTATAAGATACATATTTTGCAATAGAGATAGCAATACAACCCGAACCCGTACCTAAATCCAGAATCCTTAGAACCTCTCTATCTTTTGCTAAAGAAGATATCAATCTTAATGTGTGTTCTACCAAATGCTCTGTTTCTGGTCGAGGGATAAAAACATCTTTGTTTACCTTAAACTCCAATCCCATAAACTCTGTTTTCCCCAGAATATACTGAAGTGGTTCGTGATCCATTCTTCTTTTTAAGGCGTCAAATAAAAAATCTCTTTGATAAGGTTTGAATTTTAAATTATTTTTTAAATAAAGTTCATATCTTAAACAACCTAATATCTCTGTAAATAAAAGTTCCCACTCATTCATACTGTTTATCAATATTATGCTTTAAAAGTTCATCAATTATTAAATCAAGCTCTCCTTCCATTATCTCTTCTAAACGGTGTAATGTTAAACCGATACGATGATCTGTAACTCTGCGATCTGGAAAATTATAGGTACGGATCTTTTCGCTACGTTCTCCCGCACCAATCTGTGCTCTACGGATTGAAGAGACCTTATCGCTCTCTTCTTTTCTCTTTAAAGAAAGCAATCTTGCCCTCAATACCCGCATTGCCTTATTCTTATTTTTAAGTTGGGAACGCTCATCCTGACAGCTTACTACTATTGCCGTAGGCAAATGAGTAATCCTTACCGCTGAATCAGTAGTATTTACACTTTGACCGCCATGACCAGAGGAACGAAATACATCTATCCTTAAATCCTTAGGATCAATGTTTATCTCTATCGGATCGGGTTCCTCTAATACTGCTACCGTCGCCGTAGAAGTATGAATTCTCCCCTGCGTTTCCGTAGTAGGTATTCTTTGCACACGATGGACGCCGCTTTCAAACCTTAATCTATTGTAAGCACCCTCACCTTTTATCCCAAAAATTATCTCTTTAAAACCCCCTAATTCGGTGGGATGAGAAGAAATAAACTCTACTTTCCAACCTTTAGAGGTAGCATATTTTGTATACATCCGATATAAATCAGCAGCAAACAGAGACGCCTCTAATCCTCCGGTGCCGGCACGTATCTCCATAATAATATCCTTATCAACACTGTCTCTCTCATTTATATTCAAAAAATAAATTAACTGCTCCTCAGATTCCTTGTATCTTTTTTTTAGCTTTTCGTATTCTTCCTGTACAAGTTTTAGAAATTCAGGCTCGTGCCTCTCTTTTAAAATTACTTCAAGTTCTCTCATCTGTTCTTCTATCCTTTTTAATTCAAAATATAGAGCTAACTTTTCTTTCAATTCGTTAAACTCTTTGGCATACCGAGCTAAACGCACAGGATCCTGAATAACCTCTTTCTGTACAAGAAGTGTCTCTAATTCTATATACCTATGATTTAACTCTTCTAGTTTATTTTTCGCTTTCTCTTCCATATCGTTTCATAAATTTATCTACTCTACCCGCAGAATCTATCAGTTTCTGTTTTCCCGTAAAAAGAGGATGACATTTTGAACAGATATCCACACGAATGTTCGAACGGGTAGAACGAGTATGTATTACCTCACCGCAGGCACAGATGATTGTGCAGTCAACATACTTAGGATGGATTCCCTTTTTCATAATTACCTCCTTATCGATCATTATCTACTGATTCATGCTGTTCAAAAATTCCTCATTAGTTTTGGTCTTAGAAAGTTTCTCAATCAAAAGTTCCATTGCCTCTATATTATTCAGCTCATTAAGTACTTTTCTTAGAATCCATATTTTTTGTAAATATTCAGGTTTAACAAGAAGCTCTTCATGGCGAGTATTAGAACGCTTTATATCTATAGCGGGATAGATGCGCCGCTGAAATAGATTTCTATCTAACTGTAGCTCCATATTGCCTGTACCTTTAAATTCTTCAAAAATTACATCATCCATTCTACTACCCGTATCTATCAAAGCAGTAGCAATAATGGTAAGACTTCCCCCTTCCTCTACGGCACGCGCTGCTCCAAAGAAACGCTTAGGCTTCTGAAGGGCATTAGACTCAATTCCACCCGAAAGTACCTTTCCACTGTGGGGAACTACGGCGTTATATGCACGCGCCAGACGAGTAATGCTATCTAAAAGTATAACCACATCCTTCTTGTGCTCCACCAATCTTTTTGCTTTTTCTAAAACTATTTCTGCTACCTGTACGTGTCTTTCCGGAAGCTCATCAAAAGTAGAAGAAATCACTTCTCCTTTTACTGATCGTTGCATATCAGTAACCTCCTCTGGACGCTCATCAATCAAGAGCACAATCAGAAATACCTCCGGATGATTACGCATAATAGAATTGGCGATCTTCTGTAAAAGCACGGTCTTCCCACTATAAGGCGCAGCCACGATTAAACCACGTTGTCCCTTCCCTATGGGGGTAAGTAAATCCATTATACGCATAGATACCTCATGTGGCTCAGTTTCCAAAATAAAACGCTCATGTGGATATATAGGGGTAAGATTATCAAAGAGAACTTTTTCTTTTACCTCCTCTGGATTCTCAAAATTCACTGCTTCCACTTTCAAAAGCGCAAAATACTTCTCTCCTTCTTTTGGAGGCCGAATCTGACCACTCACCGTATCACCTGTTCTCAAATCAAATTTCCTTATCTGAGAGGGAGATATATAAATATCATCGGGACAAGGTAGATAATTATAATTTGGAGAACGCAAAAACCCAAAACCCTCAGGGAGAATCTCTAAAATCCCTTCTCCAAATATATAACCTTCTTTCTCTGTTTGTGCTTGTAGAATTTTAAAAATCAACTCCTGTTTTTTAAGGCCACTAAAATTGTTAACACCCAAATCTTTTGCTAACTTAGTTAATTCAGGAATCTTCATCTCTTTAAGTCTTCCTATATCTAACTTCTCCATCTTTCTACCCCCTTTGGTTATTTTTTAAAATTTCCTGCCAAAGACAATCTACCTGCTTTTTTGTTTCTGTAATTGGACCATTATTATCTATAACGAAATCTGCTAACTTAATCTTCTTTTTCAAAGACATCTGAAAGTCTATTCTTCTTAGAATTTCTTTTCTACTTAAACCCATACGTCCACTTATTCTCTGTAATTGGGTTTTTCTCTTTGCTTTAACTACCACTAGCATATCTACTACTTTATGTAAGCCGGTTTCAATTAAAAGCGGAGCATCAATAACAATTATATTTTTATTAGGATTAAATCTCTTTATCTCTTTTTTAATCTGCTGAATAATTAAAGGATGTAAAATCTTACAAAGAAGCTCAAGATACTTCCTTTTCTTAAAAACTATCTTTGCTAGTTCTTTTCTTCGTGTTGGGCTGATAAATCTATGGGCTATCTTATCCGCATCAATAACTTTTGCACCCTTTCTTCTCAGAATTCTGGCTACGGTGGTTTTACCTGTTCCGAAACTTCCGGTGATACCAATAATCATCAATATTATAGATTCATTAACTTACGATAGAGTTCTATATATTTTTTTGCGGACTCTTCCCAGGAGAAATTATAATTAAAAGTTCTCCTCAAAAGTGAATTCCAGTAAGTTTTATCTTTATATAAAGAAAGGGCTTTTTTTATTGTCTTTATCAATTCCTCCTTATTGTAAGTATCAAATACGAATCCATTGTCTTCACAAACTGTATCTGCTAATCCGCCTGTTTTAAATACTAAAGGAGGCGTTGCGTACTTTAAACTTATCATCTGTCCTAAACCACAGGGTTCATACTTTGAGGGCATAAGAAAAACATCTGAACCGGCGTATATTCTATGAGCAAGCACCTCATCAAACTTTAGATGGACAGAACATATATCAGGATACTTTCTACTGATCTCCTCCAAAATAAGATGGTATTTTAAATCTCCTGTTCCTAAAATTACTATCTGCAAATCTAATTTACATATTTCATCCATTGCTTCTGCTAATATATCCCAACCCTTTTGCTCTGCTAAACGCGAAACCATCCCAAAAAGAATCGCATCTCTTATAGGCAATTTACATAATCTCTGTAACTCCTCCTTATTCTTATGCTTACCAGAAATATCTTCGGGAGAGTAATTACTAAATATAAGTTTATCCGTGGCAGGATTCCACACCGAATAGTCTATGCCATTAAGGATACCATAAAGTTTGTCTTTCTTGTTAGCTAAAACTCCTTCCAGGCCAAAACCAAATTCTTTAGTCTGGATTTCCTTACTGTAGGTTGGACTCACGGTATTTATGGCATCAGAAAATATTATACCTCCTTTGAGAAGATTTATTTGATTATAGAACTCCAGCCCCTCAATATTAAACAAAGACCAATCAAGTCCTAACTTATGAAATTCTTCGCGAGGAAATAATCCTTGATATCCAATATTATGGATAGTCAAAAGTACTTTTATATTTTTATAAAAGGAAACCCCTTTGTATATCGTTTTTAAATAGATAGGAATGAGTGAAGTCTGCCAATCATGTACATGGATAACATCTGGTTTAAAATCTATATCTTTTAGAAATTCCAATGTTTTCTTTGTAAAAAAAACAAATCTGTCCAAATTATCAGGATAGTCTCCGCTTTTCTCTCCATAAAGACCAGGACGATTAAAATAATCATTATGCTCTATCAAATAAACCTTAATATTTTTACCAATCACAGTATAAAAAAGACCATTTTTTACTTTTCTCAGATGCCATTTTCCTTCGGAAACCATCTGATATTTGGGCATAAACACATTTATCTCTTCTCCTAAATTTTCTAAAGCCAGAGGTAAAGCACCGGTAACATCTGCTAAACCACCAGTTTTAGCAAAAGGGAAAACTTCGGAAGCGCAGATAACTATTTTCATCTTCCTCCTTTCTTAATAATTTTAAAGATTATCTACTTCCTGCATCTGAAGCCAATTTTTCCCTTTCTTTATTACTGTCTTTATAGGGACTATAAATTTATAGATATTCTCCATCTTATCTTTAATTAAAGCAATACATTGTTCTAAGTCTTTCTCATTTATATCAAACAGTAATTCATCGTGAATCTGTAGAAGCATCTTTGCAAACAATTTATGTCTCTTAATTGCCTGAGATATACTGATCATCGCCAATTTTATTAAATCCGCAGCCGTTCCTTGAATTACTGTATTTATCGCCTGCCTGTGGGCTAAATTACAAAGATGCTGCTGAGAACTATGTATATGAGGTAAATATCTTCTTCTCCCAAAAATTGTAGTAACAAAACCATCCTCTTTGGTTTTCTCTATCTGCCTTTTTATAAATTCTTTTACCTTCGGATAACGCAAAAAATATGCCTCTATAAAGGACTCCGCTTCTTCCTGAGATATTCTTAGATCTTTAGATAATCCATAAGCACTTAAGCCATAGATAATTCCGAAATTAACCCGTTTAGCAGTATCGCGCATTTGCTCGGTAACCTCTTCTTGTTTTATACCATAGAGTAAAGAGGCAGTAAACTTATGTATATCTCTGTCCTCTTGAAATGATTTTACAAGTAGAGGATCTTCAGAAAGATGAGCTAAAATTCTTAATTCTATTTGAGAATAATCTGCGCAGACTAACCAGTTCTCATCTAAAGAATCAGGTATCACTGCCTTCCTTACCGCGCGGGCGATCTCTGATTTTATGGGTAAATTCTGTAGATTAGGATGGCTACAGCTAAGCCTTCCCGTTTCTGTAGAAATCTGACTGAAATGAGCATGGATCTTATGGGTACGAGAATCGATTTTGCTAATAAGTGGTTCTAAGTATGTAGATTTTAATTTTATTAACTGACGATAATCTAGGATAAGAGATGCCAACTTATGCCTATCAGCTAAAACCCTTAATACCTCTTCATCTGTAGATGGTCCACTGCGTGTTCTTTTAATTACTGGTAAGTTCAATTTTTCAAATAGTATCCGTCTTAATTGCTTAGGAGAATTAAGATTAAACTCTTCTCCTGAATTTAAAAATATCTGCTCTTTTATATCTTTTAAGGTTAACTCCACTTTGCAAGAGAGCTCCTTTAAAATATCTTTATCAAACTTTATACCATTTTCTTCCATCTCTATCAAAACCTCAATCAGTGGCATTTCCATACTGTAAAAAAGTTCATCTAGTGACCTTTTGGTTAATTCTTCTTTAAAAAGTAAATATAATCTCAAAACTAACTCTGCAAAGATCTCTTTATTAGGTTGTTTTAAAATAATTGAAAAATATCTAAAGACAATAGACTCTAAACTGTAATCCTGTTCTGAAGGTTCTAATAAATAACTGGCAACCATTATGTCAAAATATAAATTATTAATTTTTACTCCTTCTAAATTTAAAAAATGTGCTAATGTTTTTAAATCATAACCTATTTTTTTTATCCGATTATCTTCTAAGATTGCTTTTGCTTCCGAAAGAGTAACCCAAGAAAATTTCTTTGATTTTGTATAAAGAAGAATTTTTGAGTTATCATAATCACCTATAACTACTAATTCGTCACCTATAGAGTCTATTAGATCCTTTAGGGCTACATTTACCACTCCTTCTATTTTGAAAAGATTAATATTATCTTTTATAGGCAAATCTTTTAGAAAACTTCTAAATTCTAATTTATTAAATATTGTATACAACTTTAAATAATTCGGCTCCTTAACCCTTAAATCATCTAAGTTAAATTTAATAGGAACCTTACGGTTAAGCTCAAGAAGTTGACGATTCAACTCTATAATTTTTAAATTTTTTTTTATAGACTCCCTTATACTCACAGGTTCTATTCTATTAATATTATCTATAAGATTAGATAAATTTTTAAATTCTTTTATCAGTCGATAAGCTGTCTTCTCCCCAATTCCTGGTACACCGAGGATATTATCTGTATCGTCACCCATAAGCGCAAGGATATCTATTATTCTCTCAGGCATCACACCGTATTGCTTTAATACTTTCTCCTTAGAATAAAATATTCCCCTATCCTTATAAGGATTAAAAACTATTACCTTTTCTTCAATCAACTGCAATACATCTTTATCGGAACTCACAATAACTACAGATAGATCTTTGTTCTTTAATCTCTCTACCAATGTAGCAATTATATCGTCTGCCTCAAAACCTTCTATTTCAAAACGACACAGCTGATAAGCATCTACAATCTCTCGAATAAAAGGCAATTGACTAATTAACCCCTCAGGCATAGGGGGACGAGTAATTTTATATTCAGAGTATTTTTCTTGACGAAATGTTTTGCGTGAAACATCAAAACAGACAGCCAAATAAGATGGGCTGTTTTCTTTTAGAAGTTTATTTAACATATTAGTAAAGCCGTACACTGCATTGGTAGGCTGCCCATAAGAAGTAGTAAGTCCTTTTAATGCATAAAAAGCGCGATAACAAAAGGCGGTAGCATCTACCAGATATACTGAGGGTTCTTTTAAAACAAGAGAACTATCCACCTATTTAACAGATAAAATTGTTAAATATAATATATGCCTATTTTTGATACAAATTATTTTTGAGTTAATAAGTCTATCTTAATCTTTCCAATGCTTTAATTCTTGCCTCCAATTCTTCGATCTTCTTCTGTTGTTCTTTTACGGCTTGAAGTAAAAGAGCATTGATTTGATTTTCTTTTAAACCCAAGTAACCAGCAGAATCTTGGGTTACTAATTCTGGAAAATAATCTTTTACCTCCTGCGCTAAAACTCCATACTGAAAACCATTATCGTATACTCTATTTTTCCACTGAAACCTATAGACATTTATATTTAGAAGCTTATTCAAAATCCCATTTACTTCAGCAATATTCTCCTTTAATCTTACATCAGAAGGACATTCATAAGAATTAGCATAAACTGTTCCATTAACTTTTAACTCTTTATCCACATTAGTAGTTCCAATACCCACTCTTCCGCTAATCCAGACATGTCCGTTAGTTGTAGGAATATCTGCAGAGGTCAATTGATTATCACCATTATTATCCCCTATCCCCAATCTATAAGATTGCAGAGAAAGATAACTACCATGAGGGCTAGGATAATAAGTAGTAATAACTAAAGATTCCTCTCGCTGTTGAGCAAAACATGTCGGAAGAGAAAAACTTATTACATGTAAAACCACCAAAATCATACACTGCCAACCCCTCTTCTTTTTCATTTTAACCTCCTTTCTTTTAAAGGTTTTTAAATTAAGGGTTCCATCTTCAAAACGGGATGCTCTACTTTTTGCAAAAAAATAAGTAATTCTTCTAAAGTAACAGCAACTGTTTCATCCGCTATTTTTTCCAAAAGACCAGGATAACCTAGCTCCTCCGCACGCATTTTTAATTTATCGTAAAGAGATTCCTTTAACTCTTTAGGCATCCATACCACTCTTAAAAGCCCACCTTCTGCAGAAAGAAACTTCTTGCTTACAATATAAAGTCTACCTATCCCTAAAAATCCTGGCGTCTGGACACCCCCACCTACAGAGCCCGCTAAAGTAGTAAAAGTCATCCCGCAGGGGGTCATACCTGCATAATCTCTGTTTACAATCATCACGCCGTTTACTTCAGGAATTATTGCTACAATACATTCAAAACAACCACAAGAAGTTTGAGGATTATTCATAAGGGAATACATACTTACCCGCTCTACAGTTTTATTAGATTTAAGATAAACAAAATCATTTATATTTTTCCATTGCCCAAATTTGTTATCTATTATCTCGCCTTTTAAAATTGGCTGATTTGGACCTGACGGCATAATCTCATAGGAAGCCTTAGCATCCAACCAAGAATATGCGCCACAGAGACCTAACCTTTCCGGAGTAATAATACAGACATGATTGGGAGCAAAAGATTGACACAATAGACAAGAATAAAAAGTATCTACACTTTCATCTGTCATCCCCATTAATCGTTCGTCACGCTCAGCATATGTCTTTTTTGCTTCTTTCAACAGTCTCTCTACATCTTTTTTTTCTGTATAAAGTTTTACCTGAACTTTATCTACAATAGTGCTATACTCCTGATGAAACATGGCATGGAGAATTACTCCAATATGTTTTAACCTAAATCCTTTAGCAAATGCCTCATTACTTATCCTTATCCAATTCATATCACGCTGGCCAATATGCATTATTCCCTGTGCATAGTTGATAAAACGATGGAGCTGGCGCTCTAAAATTGGTTCAAAATCTCTCTGCATTTTACGACCATAAACTTCTACAATAATTGCTAAAGGAAGTGCTTTATCTGGGGATTTTACCTCATCAATATCTAAACCTATAAGCTCCACCCTGCCATCTTCTATCTCCTCAGCAGAATTCTTCATCATCAGATATTCAAAAGCAATACTTTTTTTACCTCCAAACTCTACATAGAGATTTTCTCTTCTTACCCTTTCCCCCTCAAAGGCAGGGGCATAAGCAACAGGTATATCAATACGGGTTATCCTTGTTTTTATGCCCCGCGTTAAGATGCACTTAGAAACTAAGTTGTTATAATTTTTTTCTGTCAATAATGCTTCATAAAGAGTGGTTTCTAATTTCCCTATATTAGGGAGATCTAAATTTGTAATTATAGGTATACCAAAAGTTAATGCACCCAATCCTGTAGCAGCGATAATTTCATCAATATAGTTTAAAAGCAATATAAAAGCGGGTACACGGTTACGTAAATATTCTAAAATCTCCTTCCACTGCCCCGCTTTTAATCCACCAAATATCAAAGGAGCACGTATTGCAAAATTAACTGCATAGATGGCAGAAAGATAATCATCTCCTAAAGGAATGATATAATTCTCTAAACCTAATTCTATACCTCTGTTTTCTAATTGTTTCCTAAAAGTATTACCTTTAATATTTCCTGCCAGAAGAGAAACTATACTCTTTGTCTGAAAATCTCTTATTAAATTTACCGCCGTCTCCTCGTCTTCTGCCGGTCCTAAAATTAAGGCAATTCCTGATATCCTGCCGTCAACCAACTGGAGACCCAAAGAACGCAAAATCTTATCGGGGATAAAACCCATCCCACCTAAAGGATGCTTCTTATCTAAGACCATCAAACCTGCTAATAATTCTTCGCAAAACAACGTAGCTATGCCTCTATTAAATATTCCATCAGCAGTCTCAACAAAAAGCCCATTATTAGCAGGTTTTAATCTTTCCAATTTTTCTATCTCTCCCAACACCTCTAAGCAATCGGATAAATCTTTTATTTCCTGATTCAGCAAAGCGTTAACTAAAGGTAAATAATAATTAGTCTCAGGAAAACTAACAGAAACATCCTTACCTTTAAAGGAAAGCATCTTTATTAAATTATCTCTAGTTAAACTTAAAATAGCATCTAACCCTTTATTTGTCATGCGAATTAACGGATCGGGTATTACCCTCTCTGTCTCTGCTGAATTATTTAACTGTAAAGTCTTATCCATCAGTATTACCAAACATACACCTACAATTTTACCGTTCTTAAATTTAACTGCCTCTACACATCCTTCCCCAATGATCTCCTGAATAGGACTATTCACTATCTCAATATCATCCGGTAAGTTATCCACGACTCTATCACTTACTATCTTAATAGGAACTTTATATTTTTCTCTGATATAATTAGCTAATTTAAAAACAGAATCACTTTCTCCTTGAATACATACTGTATCATTGATCACATATCCTTCTATTTTTTTAAAATCAGTTTCGTCTATTAATAAAACCACCCCTCTTTTTTTAATACCTGATATTTCAGAGAATTTCGTCATCATTATAATCCCGCTACTTCTAATACCTTAGGTACCAATCTATTCCAACCAATAGGCATAATATGAATCCCCTGACACATGTTTCTTAATTCCTTAATCAATCGAGAAGCAATCTCTACCGACTTCTCTGTTTTTTCTTTTGCCTCCTCCATCTCTTTTATTAACTCATGCGGAACTGAAACCCCCGCTACATTTTTATTCATGTATCTGGCCATAGCTGCGGATTTCAATAAGACAATACCGGCTAAAATAGTAGTTTTTAAGTACTTAATTTTTTTTAAAAAATTCTCAAAAATTTTTATATCATAAACTGCCTGCGTTTGAAAGAATTCTGCCCCCGCTTCAATCTTCTTTTCCATCTTAATTATCTGGGGTTCTAAAGGATCCGCTCCGGGGTTAACTACTGCTCCTAAACAAAATTTAGGAGGTCTTCCTTCTAATTTATTCCCTTTCATATCAAAACCTTCCGTGAGTTTTTTAGCTATCTGTAATAACTGCACCGAGTCCAGATCAAATACGGCTTTTGCCTCTGGATGATCGCCCAAAGTAGGGTGATCTCCGGTCAAAATCAAAACATTCTCTATTCCTAATGCTGCTGCTGAAAGCAAATCCGACTGCAGGGCTAATCTATTTCTATCTCTACAGGTTAATTGATATATAGGCTCAAACCCTCTCTGTTTAAGCAAAATACAAACCGCCAGCGATCCCAAGCGCATCACTGAACTCTGAAGATCCGTCACATTAATCGCATCTACTTTATTACGGATAAATTCTGCTTCCTCTAAAATACCTGCTGTTTCTATTCCTTTTGGAGGACCAATCTCAGAAGTAACTAAGAATTTTCCACTCTTTATTTTCTCCTTAAAATTCATGCACGAGTAGTCATTACATCTTTCTTGTCTCTAATAAATTGCGTATCAAAATTGTAGTAGTCAAAGGACCCACTCCTCCCGGCACAGGAGTAATCCAGCTTGCCCGTTTAACTGCCTCTTCAAATTCTACATCTCCTATAATTTTATCATTCACCTTGTTTATCCCTACATCGATCACAATTGAGCCTTTTTTAATCCAATTACCTTTAATAAGATTCGCTTTACCTACTGCTACCACTAAAATTTCTGCCTGTTTAACATGTTCTTCTAACCTACCCCTCTGAAAAGTAGCAATATGGCAGACAGTCACCGTAGCAAATTTCTCTAGTAACAGAAGTGCTAAAGGTTTCCCTACAATTTCAGAATGTCCTATTACCACCACCTCCTTCCCATATAGGTCCACTCCTGTTTCCCTTAACAATTCCATAATCGCTGAAGGAGTACAGGGTAAAACCTTTGCCTTACCAAAAATAATCCTTCCCATATTTTCCGGATGTAAACCCTCTACATCTTTTTTAGGTTCAATATAACGACTTATATTCCTATAATCTATATGAGTAGGTAAAGGCATCTGTATAATTATACCATGAACAGCTTTATCTAAATTCAATTTTTTAATAAATTCAACCAAGTCAGACTCAGAAATATTCTCTTTTAGTTTATGTAATTGATAATCTATCCCTAGCTCTTCACATAATTTCTTTTGAGATTTTATATAAATTTCTGAAGAAGAATTCTCTCCCACCTGTATACTGGCTAAAACTAGTTTTAGGTCCAAATTATAAATTTGATTCTTAAGCTCCGCTTTTATTTTTTGCGCTATAACTCTACCTTCTAATAATCTCGCCAATTTTCCTTTCCACCTTCTCTCTTATATTTTTTATAATTCTGGCTTCTCCTAAAATCTCCTGTCTTATCTTTGTCTTCACTTTTCTATCCTTAATAAGTCTTAAATTCGCCTCTACGTTAAAATAAGCTCCTGAAAAACCTGCTTCTAAAAATATCACTGCCGAAGCGATATCGCTGATAAGATTAACATTTCCTTTTTTTAAAAGAGTTGGACATAGTTTTATCGCTGAGAAACAAAGATAAGCTATCTTTAAAGGAACCTCTAAGCTATACCAGACATCTTTACTTCTATATGCCTTTACATCCTCATCAACCAGTTCCAAGAATTTTTTTCTTAGAGACTCCGTCTTTAATAAATTTTCTCTTAATTCCTTCTCATATCTAATATATTCGACTTTGCCTAAAGTAAAATTAATTACCATGCTTAACAAACTAACACCTACCCCTGCTACCAATGCGCAAGCAGAACCACCACCTGGAGTAGGTAATTTCCGCGATAGATCATCAAGATAATATCTTAAACTTTTATTTTTATAATTCACCATCTTACCTTTTAAATCTAAGATAGTCCTATCACCTTTCCTTCTTTATCGATATCTATTCTTTCCCCCAAAGGATGTCTGGGTAATCCAGGCATAGTTTGAATATCTGCACATAGAGGATATAAAAATTCTGCTCCACAAGAAACACAGATATCTCTTATAGGTAAAATAAAATCGCGAGGTCTGCCTTTTAAGTTAGGATCATGTGAAAGAGAAAATTGGGTCTTTGCCATACAAATAGGAAATTTATCCCAACCTCTTTGAGTAAAAAGTTCAATTTTTTCTTCAGTGATTTGAGAATACACAACATCCTTGGCACCATAGATACGCGTCGCAATAATTTTAATTTTTTCTTTAATTGGAATTTCTAAAGGATAAAGAAAGTTAAAGTTCTTAGATAAAGATGCTGCCTCGATAATTTGTCTCGCTAACTCTAAACCTCCTTCGGAACCTTTCTGCCATGCCTCGCTAACTGCACAAGCATAAGCACCAAATTCTATTGCTTTCTTTTTGACAAAATTAATCTCTTTTTCGGTATCAGAGGAAAATCTATTTATAGCGACTACAACGGGAATACCAAATATTCTAACATTCTCTATCTGCTTTTCTAAATTACATATGCCCTCTTCCAAAAGAGAGATATTTTCTTTGTTTAATCCTTCATCTATCGATTTTCCAGGAAATATCTTTATTCTGTTACTGTGTATCTTTAATGCCCTTATAGAACATACGATTACCGCTGCATCTGGAATTAATCCACTAATGCGGCATTTTATATTAAAAAATTTCTCTGCTCCACAATCTGCACCAAAACCCGCTTCAGTTATTACATATTCGGAAGTTCTTAAAGCGAGATTATCAACAATTATAGAGCTATTACCGGGACCAATATTAGCAAAAGGCCCCCCATGGACAAAACAAGGGGTATTTTCTACCGTCTGGATAAGATTGGGATTTATAGCATCCTTTAAAAGCACACTCATCGCCCCTGCCACTTTTATATCTTCACAGGTTATAGGACAACCGTGGATATCTTCCGCCAAAACAATTTGAGATAATCTCCTTCTTAGATCAAAGAAATCTAAACTTAACGCTAAAATTGCCATAACCTCAGAAGCAGAAACAATATCGAAACCAGAAACTCTAGAAATATCACTTCTCTTTCCTATATCAAGTCCGATCTTTATCTTTCTTAAAAATCGATCATTTATATCGATGACTCTGCGCCAACTAATAGTAGAAGGTTTTATATTTAATTTATTACCATGATAAATATGATTATCCAAAAAAGCACTAGCTAAATTATGTGCCAAACTAACTGCATGGGTATCACCCGTAAAATGTAAATTTAGGTCTTCCATAGGGAGTACTCGCGAAAACCCTCCGCCTGCTGCTCCACCTTTTATCCCAAAGACCGGTCCTAAAGATGGCTGCCTAAGACATATACTGGCAAGCTTTCCTAATCTATTTAAAGCCATCCCTAATCCGATAGTAGTTACCGTTTTGCCCTCTCCTAAATGAGTAGGAGTAATAGCAGTAACCAAAATATACTTTCCTTTAGGTCTATCTTTTATTTTCTCCAATATAGAGATATTAACTTTAGCAATATATTTACCATAAGGTATAAGATATTCTTCGTTTATATTTAAGCGTTGAGCAATTTTAGAGATTGGTTCTATCATATTAACTATCCCATCCAAACGCATTCCGAATTAACTTTATGCGATAATCGTCATCCCTACAAACAATAGAAATGACATCAAAACGTACCTTGGTATCCAAAATTCTTTTTTCTTTTAAATATAGCGAAGCAACTTTTATAATCTTTCTCTGTTTTGTAAAACTCACTGCTTCTTCAGGAAATCCAAAATAAACACTTCTTCTTGTCTTTACCTCAATAAAACAGAGAATATTATTATCTAAAGCAATAATATCTATCTGCCCAAAAGGAGTATAAAAGTTTTTCTCTATAATTTTATAACCATGTTTTTTCAAAAACTCTTCAGCCCAATTTTCTCCTTTTTTACCAAGAGATATATTAGTCATTATGTATTATTAGACCTGACTAGCTTCTTTGCCAATACGTTTTCTTAAATAATAAAGTTTTGCTCTCTTAACGCTGCCTGATTGTAAAACTTCAATCTTTTCTATATAAGGAGAATAAACAGGAAAAACCCTTTCCACTCCTTCGCCGTAAGAAATCTTTCTTACCGTAAAAGAGCTCCGAATACCCGAGCCTTTCTTCGCAATCACTATACCTTCAAAAGAGCTTAATCTCACTTTATCCTGTTCAAATATTTTAGTAACTACTCTAACCGTATCTCCCACTTTAAATACGGGGAGATCCTTCTTTGTAAATTCTTCTTCTAAAAATTTTATCTTGTTCACAAACAATCACCACCTTTCCTTTTTAATAAATCGGGCCTCTTCTGTAAAGTACGTCTCCAAGCTTCTTTGATTCTAAATTCCTCTATCTTTTTGTGATCCCCTGAAAGTAAAACTCTAGGGACTCTCATACCTCTAAAATTTAGGGGTCTGGTATATTGAGGATATTCTAATAGATTATTCTGAAGTGACTCAAATTTTAATGATTTTTTATTACCCAGTACGCCGGGGATAAATCTCACAACGCAATCAATCAAAACCATAGCAGGAAGTTCTCCACCGGTTAAAACATAATCACCAATAGAAATCTCCTCATCTGCTAAATATTTTCTCACCCTCTCATCCACCCCTTCATAATGACCACAGATAAGTATCAGATGTCCATAACGGCAGAGATCTTTTGCTAACTGATGATTCAAAAGTTTACCTTGGGGTGATAAAAGAATAATCTTTACTTTACTTTGAGAAGTTTTTGTCTTTTTATATCTTTTTTTAAAAATACCATCTACTGCTCTGAAAATAGGCTCAGGTTTCATAATCATACCACAGCCTCCTCCATAGGGACGATCATCAACTTTTTTATGCTTATCCAATGAATAATCTCTTAAATTGTGCACATAGATATCAACTTTCCTTTTTTGCTGGGCACGTTTAATAATAGATTCGTTAAGAACTGCCTCAAACATTTTAGGAAAGGTGGTAATTACATCTATTCTCATTCTCTCTGCTTTCATTATTATAATTTTTCATTATTATAATTATATTTAGATAAAAATTCCTTTTTGAATTCTAGTAAGCGATCCTCTTTTATTGCCTTCCGGAGACGATCCATTAATTTTAGGTAAAAATAGACATTATGCAAAGAAACGAGTCTGGCTCCCAGTATCTCTTTAGCATTAAAGAGATGTCTTAAATACGCACGACTAAAATTATTACAAGTATAACAAGAACATTCATCATCAAGGGGTTTTGAATCGGAAGAGAAAATAGCATTACGCACCGTAATTTTACCTTTGGAAGTAAAAGCAGTACCATTTCTTCCATAACGAGTAGGCATTACACAATCAAATAAATCTATTCCTCTCTCTACTGATTCTAATATCTCCACCGGACTACCTAAACCCATAAGATAACGAGGCTGATTGTATGGCAAATAATTTAATATTAAAGATATAATATTATATCTTAAACTTTTTGGTTCACCAACCGAAAAACCTCCCAGAGCATAACCATCAAAATCCATCTCTACAGTCTGCTTAGTTGCTACTATGCGGAGATCCTCATAACTTGCACCCTGAATAATTCCAAACAACATTTGTCTTTTATCAATTATCCGCTGCTTTGAACGCTTTGCCCAATCAAGAGTTCTTCTCATAGAAATCTCTGCATAGTCTTTTGGACAAGGGTAATGCACACATTCATCCAGGGGCATTATAATATCTGCCCCTAAATCACTCTGAATATCTATTACAAATTCAGGAGTAAAAAAAAATCTCGTTCCATCAAGATGAGACTGAAACTCTACTCCATCATCAGTTACTCTGCGTAAAACAGCTAAACTAAAAATCTGATATCCTCCGCTATCGGTAAGAATATTTTTAGGCCAACTAATAAATTTATGGATCCCTCCCAATTTTTTAATTGTTTCGATACCGGGACGTAAAAACAGATGATAAACATTAGCTAAAATTACCTGTGCGCCACAGGAATCCAAATCTTGAGGAGAAAGCGTCTTTACTGTCCCTTGTGTACCCACAGGCATAAAACAAGGTGTTTCTATCTGGCCATGAAGAGCAAACAATTTTCCGTATCGCGCATGGCTATGTTTATCCTGATGTATTATCTCTAATTTTGCCATCTATAAAAATAGAAAAACATGTTAATGTCGCGAAAATAACCAAAATATAAAACTTAAAATAATACTTATTATTATAGAAGTAGTGAGAGGAAAATAGAAAGTAAAATTTTTCTTATTAATTAAAATATCTCCGGGAAGCTTGCCTAAAAAAGGAATTTTACTTAGATATAGAACAAGCAGTCCTATACCTATAGAAATAATACCAAAAATTATCAAAAATTTTCCAAAGATCTGCATCTTTCTATTTCTGAATATATACAACCACAATACTTCTGACGGTAAAGTTGTCGCTGTTTTGCCTGCTGATACGCTTGAGGAAAACCCTCTCTAAAATCTTCATAGTAAAATTCTATACCATTACGATGTGCAATCTCTTCTCCTATTCTCTTAATTATCTCATTATTCTGATGAGGACTAACTAAAAGTGTAGTGGTAAATAACTTTACATTGTTTTCTTTAGTAAATTTCGCCGTATTTTCAAGACGTAATTTCCAACAGAGATAACAACGTCACTCTTTATCTTCATTAAAATTAATTATCCTGAAAAAATCTTCAACCCTATATTCCGAATAAAATATCTCTAAATTCACTTCTCTACTAAGTAGCTTTAATGTATCTTTGCGTCGAATATACTCTGAAAAAGGATGAATATTGGGATTATAAAAGAAACCTTTTATCTTAAAACCTCTCTCTTTAAGTTTTTCAAAAGGATGTATTAAACAAACTGCACAACATATATGAAGTATTAAATCCATCTAAAAAAGCTCTTTCTGATCTTCCTTATGATAGGGAACCCCAAAATATTCAAATGCCAATCTCGTTGCCATTCTCCCACGCGAAGTACGTCTGATATAACCTGCCTTTAATAAATACGGCTCTATCATATCAATAATAGTATCTGCTTCTTCATTTAGACTAGCCGCTAAAGAATCTATCCCAACCGGACCGCCGCCATATGTAAAAAGCATCGTCTTCAAAACCCTCCGATCAATCTCATCAAAACCTGCTTTATCAATCCCTAAATTATTTAACGCCTCATCTACCAGTCTAATATCAATACTCTTTGCCTTAGTTACTTGTGCATAATCTCGAATACGCCTTAAGAGACGATTGGCAATACGTGGTGTACCCCGTGAACGCCGCGCAATCTCAAAACATGACTCTTTATCAATCGAAACACCTAAGATACGCGCCGAATTTCCAATAATCAAAGCTAACTCTTGAGGTGAATAAAAATCTAAATGATAAAACATACCAAATCTGCCTCTTAGAGGAGCACTTAAAAGCCCACTGCGAGTAGTAGCACCTACCAAGGTAAATGGTTTAAGATTAAATTTTATCGTTTTTGCATAAGGTCCTTTATCGATTACAAAATCTATCTGAAAACTTTCCATGGCTGGATATAAAAACTCCTCTACCACTTTAGGAAGTCGGTGAATCTCATCAATAAAAAGTATATCCCCTTTTTCCAAATTGGTCAGAATCCCTATAAGATCCCCTGCCCTTTCTATAGCAGGGCCCGAGGTAGAAGTAATCCGTGTACCCATCTCCCGAGCAATAATATGGGCAAGTGATGTTTTACCCAAGCCCGGTGGACCACTTAAAAGAATGTGCTCTAAAGGTTCCTTTCTCTGTTTTGCTGCTAATATAGAAATCTGAATATTTCTAACGATCTCTTTCTGACCTACAAATTCAGCAAGACTTATTGGTCTTAAAGAAAGATTAAGAATTACGTCTTCTTCATTTTCTGCTTTATCTATTAAAGGATTAATCTTTTCTTCTGACATAAGGAATAATATTGTTATTATTTCTTATAATTTCAATCTCACCAAAAAGTTTCTGCTGTATCGCCTTTATCTCTTTTAAACGTATAAGTTCTAGTATAGCCAAAAATGTAACAATAATCTCTAACTTATTCTTTGCTTTACTAAAAAGATTTGAAAGTAAAATTACTTCTTCGTCTAAGAGCAGATGAAGAATCTCATGTATCTTATCTTCTACGGTAAATTCATCTTTTATTGCTTCATAAAATAGTTCTAGGGGGGTATCCTTGAGAACCTTTGAAAAAGCATTAAGTAGATCAAACAAACTGGCTTCAAAATATCTTTCTTTATCATGTAAAATTTTAGATTCTAATTCAAACGAAGATGATCGCGTCAATGTTTTCTGACGCTCTAAATGTCTGTTTCTTAATTCTTCAGCAATCTGTTTGAAACGCTCATATTCCAGGAGTTGCTCTATAAGTTGTTGCTTCTGTCTCTCTATATCATTTATCCTAACCTCATCTTCATCATTAACAGAAACTTCTTCTGCAGGAAGAAGCATTTTTGACTTTATCTGAAGAAGGGTAGAAGCCATCACCAGAAATTCACCCGCTATCTTAAGATCTAAAAGACGCATAAGTTCGAGATAACGCATATATTCATCTGTTATTTTTGCAATGGGGATATCATAAATATTTATATGTTCTTTTTTTACCAAATATAACAAGAGATCAAAGGGGCCTTCGAATATCTCTAATTTTATCTTATAACTCATAACAAACCCATCACCGATTTAATCTCCTGAATCTGCTGCGCTGCCTTTTCTTTAGCACATTCTGCGCCTCTATTGAGTATTTTTAAAATATCTTTATCTTTATATCTTTCTCTTCTCTCCTTAAACTTAGCTAGATATAGATTTAGATACGAAGCAAGCATGTTTTTACACTCCACACAACCAAGTTTCCCCGTCTTACAATCGCTATCGATCTGCTGAAGCTGTTTATCATCCAAATGGATTCTCTTTATAAATATCTGATGATAAGTATAAACATTACATATAGATGGTCTACCGGGATCGCCCTTCTTTATTTTCTTGGGATCTGTAATCATAGATAAAACCCTTTGTTTAACCCCTCTCTCTGTTTCTTGAAGAGCAATATAATTATTATAACTTTTAGACATTTTACGATTATCTGTTCCTAAAAGACGACTCTCTTTGGTAAGAAGAGCTTTAGGCAGAGGAAATATCTCTTTTTTATAGAGATGGTTAAATCGGCGGGCAATTTCGCGGGTAAGCTCTAAATGTGGCAACTGATCTTCACCAATAGGTACAAATTCTGCTTTATAAAGCAATATATCTGCCGCCTGCAAAAGTGGATAGCCTAAAAAAGCATAATTGTTTATATCTCTGTCTTTAATCTGATTTATCTGCTCTTTGTATGTAGGACATCGCTCTAGCCAAGAAATAGGGGTAAGCACAGACAAGAGCATTGACAATTCCAAGTGCTCTTTAACATCTGATTGACGAAAAATTATACTCTTACAAGGATCAATTCCTACTGCCAACCAATCGCGTACATTATCAAAGGTGTAAGTTTTTATGGATTGAGGATTCATATATTCACTCATTAAGGCATGCCAATCAGCAATCATAAAGAAACAATTATACTCATCCTGCAATTTTACCCAATTATCCAAAACCCCTACAAGATGTCCCAAATGTAGAGGACCCGTAGGACGCATCCCACTTAGAAGAATATATCTTTTATGCATATTATTATTATATAATTTTATGAGTTATCTTTTGAATCTCATAAGCTTCGATTACATCACCTTCAAAGATCTCTTGGAATTCTCCTAATGAAATACCACACTCCATGCCTTCGGAAATTTCACGCACATCATCTTTAAATCTCTTAAGAGAAGATATTCTACCTTCATAGATAACCTTCCCATTTCGTAATAAACAGACGTAAGCATTACGTAGTATCCTTCCTTTACTTACAAAACAACCCGCCACTACTCCCACCTTAGAAAGTCTAAATACCTTTCTTACCTCCGCTCTTCCCAAAAAAACCCTCTTTGTCTTTGGTTCTAGCATACCTTCCATTGCAGACCTTAACTCATTAGTTAACTCATATATTACATTATAAATCCTCACTTCCACTCCCTCTTCGATAATCAGATCTTTTACTCTGGATTCGTAACTTACGTTAAAACCCAAAATAATAGCATTGGAAGCAGAAGCTAAAAGGACATCGGAAGTATTAACATCCCCTATCCCTGCATGGATAATATTTATAGAAATCTGAGGTATCTCTATTCTATCTAATATCTCCTTTATTGCCTCCAAAGAACCTGTAGCATCTACCTTTAAGATTATCTTAAATTCTTTTATCTTACCCTCTTTTATTTGAGAAGAAAGTTCTTCTAGGCTTATTTTTCGAACAGATTTAGGCTGTTGCTTTCTCTCCATTCGCAACTGAGAGATCTCTCGTGCCTGTTTTTCATCAGTGACAACGAAAAATTCATCGCCGGGTTGGGGCAAACCACTGAGTCCTAAAACTTTTACAGGTGTAGAAGGAGGGGCTTCAGATACTACTCTTCCATATTCGTCAAACATTGCCCTTATTTTACCATAATGTAAACCCACTAGCAGATTATCATTTAACTTTAAAGTACCATTTTGAACTAAAAAAGTCGCCATTACCCCTCTTTCGCTACTCAACTGTGATTCAATAACTACTCCTTTAGCTAACTTCTCATAATTTGCTTTCAAATCCATAATTTCTGCTTGCAGAAGAATTAACTCCAAAAGGTCATCTATGCCTTGCCCCGTTTTGGCGGAAACACCAACGAAAACTGTATTTCCCTGCCATTCTTCAGGGATCAATCCATATTCACTGAGTTGTTTTTTTACCCTCTCTATATCTACATTAGGTTTATCAATTTTATTTATTGCTACCATAATCGGCACACCTGCCTCACGACTATGGTTAATTGCCTCTATAGTCTGAGGCATTACCCCTTCGTCTGCTGCCACTACTAAAACTACTATATCAGTTATACGCGCCCCCCGCGCACGCATACGTGTAAATGCTTCATGACCCGGGGTATCTAAAAAAGTGATCTTATCTTCTCTTTCGGGATGAAGTCTTGTTCTTATAGAAATCTGATAAGCTCCTATATGTTGAGTAATTCCTCCATATTCGGATTCAGCAACCTTTGTTTTTCTTATAGTGTCTAAAAGGGAAGTCTTGCCATGATCTACATGTCCCATAAAAGCAACCACCGGGGGTCGCCTATTTAAATTCTCACTATCCTTTGATTCTCTATGGATATCCAAAAGAGTACTTTCTATATCCTTTGCTTTTTGAATTTGTAAATCAAAATCTTGCGCTAATTGCTCAACAGTATTCTCATCTAAATTTTGATTAATTGCAACCAAAACCCCTTTCTCCATCAATTTATTAATTAGCACAGATGGTTTTTGTTGAAATTTTACAGCCAGTTCTCTTAGAGTAATGGGAAATTCTAATTCTATTACTTTAGGTTTCTTTAACTCTACAGTAGATGAAATATTATCCGTAGACTTCTCCAATCCAATCATTTCTTCGGTTTCTACCCGAGGAGAAGACACCTCAGTAACCTCTGGGGACATAGATACAACCGTGGATTTTTCTTCTAAGAGAAGATCTAAAATGGGGCTTTCTTTTTCTTTAACTTTCTTTATAACTTTTTTGACTTTAGATGCTTTAGTAATCTTACTTCTCTTAATCGTTTTAGAAACTTCTTTTTTAGAAATCAACGATTTTGCAGTTTTTTCTCTCGACGTTAGCTTAATAGAAACCTTCTTGGTTTTTGGTTTACGTATTTTTTTCTTCAACATCTTCTTTAATAATTTTTTGCGCCTCTTCAATCATTCTTTTTGCTTTAACCTTACCTACCCCTTTGATCCTCGTAAGTTTATCTATATCTGCAGAAGCTATATCCTTGAGTGTTTTAAAACCCATCCCACTTAATCTCTCTCTCAATTTCTCCCCTATAATACTTAATCTATTAAGAGAATCTTGCTTTTTTTCTTCCACCTGTAGCAACTCTTTCTTTTTAAGGGCAGCAGGCGTACGCACATCTAACTCCCAATCTACCAGAAGAGAAGCAAGACGAACATTCTGTCCATGTTTGCCTATGGCTAAAGAAAGCTGATCCTCATCCACTATAACCAAGGCTTTACGATTCTGTTTGTCAAGCTTTATCTCAGAAACCCTCGCCGGAGTTATGGCTGCCTGAATAAATTGAGATATATCCTCATTCCAACGGACAATATCTATCCTCTCTCCACGTAATTCTGCTACGATATTTTTGACACGATTTCCTCGTACACCTACACAGGCTCCTACCGAATCTACCCTATCATCTTTTGACCAAACAGCAATTTTGGTACGCTGTGAAGGTAGCCGGGCAATTGCCTTTATCTCCACAATCCCCTCATAAATCTCAGGGACTTCCATTTCGAAAAGTTTCTTTACAAAATTTGGATGTGTACGTGAAAGAATAATCTGCGTCCCTCTAGATTCCTTCTTTACTTCTAACACATAGGCACGTATCCGTTCTCCCTGCTTAAATTCTTCATGGGGCGCCTGTTGACTACGAAGTAAAATACCTTCTGCTTTGCCCAAAAGATCTACAATAATATTTTTCTTATCAAATCGATAAACCGTCCCACTAACAATCTCACCTACTTTATTACTAAATTCACTAAAGATAACTTCCTTTTCTGCCTCTCTTATTTTCTGTATAATCACCTGACGAGCCGTAGTAGCAGCAATACGACCAAAATCAACAGTGGTTATTTCCTTTCCATCTTCAGTTGCTCTTATTTCACCTGTCTTTCGATCTATCTCTACCTTTACCTCCGTTTCTTTATTTAAACCCATTGTTTTGCGCACCGCGGTAGATAAAGCAGATTCTACTGCTTGAATAAGAATATCCTTTTTAATCCCTTTCTCACGCTCAATTTGCTCCAAAATTGCTAATATCTCTCCATTCATCTTTACTAAATACTAATTATCTGTTTTGCTTTTATAATATAGTCAAAAGGTATATTGATCGTCTCTCCCTCTATCTCAAACAGAAGCCCACCCGCCACTACTTCTCTTATAAAACCACAATTTTCTTTTTTTCCTTTTATGGGTTGATTAGTATATAAAATAACTTCTTGATTAATACAACGAATAAAATCCTCCTCTGTTTTTAATGGTCTATCTAAACCGGGAGAGGAAACCTCTAATACATAACTCGTCTTTATCAGATCTTTCTCATCAAGAAGTCTACCTATTTTTTGATTGAGCTGGCTACATTCCTCTAAATTTATACCACCATAACGATGATCCGTCAATATTCTTAAAATTAATCTAGAGGCTTCATATACAAAGTCTACATCTACCAATATAAAGCCTTCCTGATTTAGAAATTCCTCCAATAATGGTTTCAATTGAGATAAAATTTCTTTATTCATCAATTATTCTCTTTATATAACTTATAGCCTGAGATTTCTTTATCTTTAATATTTTTTTATCTTTACGCCAACGTAATTCTATATTATTTCTGTTCAGCAACTCCTTACCAATTACTATCTGAAGGCATATACCCAAAAGATCTGCATCTTTAAATTTCACCCCTGCCTGCTCATCGCGATCATCTAAAATTACTTCTACGGACGATTTAGATAGGTGTTCATAGATATCTTTGGCCGTTTGCATAATTAACTTTTCTCTGGTATTTAAAGGGATAATGATTACTTTAAAAGGGCTGATCTCTTTTGGCCAAACAATACCTTCTGCGTCGTAATTTTGTTCTATTATAGCAGAGATTAAGCGAGAAACACCGATTCCATAACAACCCATCACAATTGGTTTCTGTTTACCATCTCTATCCAAAAAATAAGCTCCCAATGAAAGACTGTATTTAGTTTTCAATTTAAAAATATGACCTATCTCTAATGTATTTATCTTCTCTAATCCTTCTGTACATTTAGGACAAGATAATAAATTAGTTTCTTCTTTAAATATCTTTATATAATTACATTTTGGACAACGCAAAATTGCATCCTCACCAGCTTTCGCAGGGACCATAAATTCATGGGATACATCGCCTCCCATCACTCCCGGATCAGCTTCAATTATATAAAAATTTAAACCACATCTTTTAAATATACGCTTGTAAGCACAAAACATCTTTTGATAATTCTTTTCCAAACCATTTTCATCTTTATCGAAACTGTAAGCATCCTTCATTATAAATTCACACGCCCTTACTAAACCGAAACGCGGTCGTATTTCATCTCTAAATTTAGTCTGGATTTGATAAAGAACAACGGGAAGTTGTCTATAAGAAGAGATGTGCCCTTTAACCAGAAAAGTAACCACCTCTTCATGGGTGGGGCCTAAACAGAGTTTTCTTCCTTTGCGGTCAGTAAATCTAATCATCACCTCTCCCATCATTTCATCACGACCACTTTTTTGCCATAGCTCTAATGGTTGTAAAGCCGACAACAACACTTCTACTGCGCCACATTTATTCATTTCTTCCCTAATGATTCTCTCAATATTACTTAATACCTTAAGTCCTAAAGGTAAATACATATAAACTCCCGAGATAAGCATCCGAACTAAACCTGCCCGCAACATCAATTGATGACTAATTGATTCTGCTTCCTGGGGTATGTGTCTTAATGTAGGGATAAATGTCTTCGACCAAAACATCAGTTCAAGTTTTTTATCTCTTTTAGGAGCACACCCACACAATCCTTAAGAGTTATCTTCTTAATAATCTGTCCTTTTTTAAACAAAACCCCATCCTTTTTCCCAAAAGCAACCCCTAAATCTGCGTGGCTGGCTTCTCCTGGTCCATTTACCATACAACCCATCACCGCTAATTTAATCGGTGAAGCTGAAAGTTGATAGTTAGGCGTTGATAACTGAATATCTAACTCTTTCACTATCTTTACTAAATCAACTTCACAACGTCCACAAACAGGACAACTGATAATCTGAATACCTAATTTACACAATCCCAAACTCTGTAGAATGTATCCTGCCACCTTCACTTCCTCTATCGCAGAATCTGTAAGAGAAACTCTAATAGTGTCTCCTATACCCTGCCGCAACAAAACTCCTAAAACAATACTCGAAGCTACTACTCCACAAAGAGGAGTACCTGTAGCAGTTAAACCGAGATGAAAAGGATAATCACAAAGTTTAGACATTCTCTCATATGCTTCAATAGTAGACTCGGGATGGGAGGTCTTTAACGAAATTACTGTATCATAAAAATTCATACTTTCTAAGAACTTTAGATAATCTCTGGCTTCTTTTAACATAACTTCAACGATATTTTTTAAATTAGAATTATTCTTAATGAACTTTACAGAACCCGAATTCAACCCTACCCTTATGGGGATGTTATTCTTCTTAGCAAGCTCTACAATTTTTTTAATCTCCAACTTCTTTCTGATATTACCCGGATTGAGCCTTATTTTATCTATTCCATTTTCTATTGCTCTTATCGCTAATCGATAGTCAAAATGAATATCTCCCACTAAAGGTGACTTTATAACTCTTTTTATTTGTCGTATCGCCAGAGCATCCTCGTTATCCTTTATTGCCAAACGAATAATTCGCGCCCCTGCTTTTTCTAACTCTTTTATCTGTTTTAATACTTCCTCTATATGCGCCGTCTTTATCTTAGTCATCGCTTGAATAGCAATAGGCATATTCCCACCAATAAAAATATTCCCTATTTTGACTATTCTTGATTTCCTTCTTTTTAGCGTCTTAAGAGCTGGGTTATTTTCTCCCATATCCCAAAGCGAACTAAATCATTATAGAATACTACTATTGCTAACATAATAATAAAAGCAAACCCTATCTGATTTACTATCATCTCTATCTTATAACTGAGAGGCTTGCCTCTAGCTTTTTCTATGCCTAATAGAAAAAGATGAAAACCATCTAAAACAGGTAAGGGTAGCAGATTAAAAACTGCTAAACTAATATTCAGTACCGCTACTAGATGAAGTAACACCGCAAGACCTAAGCGGGTTGCTTCTTTAGTAAGATAAAACATACCCAGCGGACCAGTGATAGATTCTCGAAGAGAGATCTTACCTGAAATAATTCTTAAAACCACTCCATAAATAATAATAGTTAAATCTATCGTCATTTTTGTTCCTCTAATAAAAGAAGAGGTCAAAGAATGTTTTACAAATTTTATTTCCTCCGCGGGGATTATCCCAATAATACCCACCCTCTTCTTATTTCCCCATCTATCCATCATTTCTTTTTCTTTAACTATTACATTAAAGGTATGAATCTGACCTTGACGTAAAACCTTAAGCTCAACTGTCTGTCCTTCTTTTTTGGTATAAACTTCTTGTTGGAGTTGTTCCCAATACTGAACAGTTTTACCATCAATAGCCACAATTTTATCCTGAGGTAAAATACCTACTTGACTTGCACCATAACCCGGGATCACCTCAGCTATCTTAGTACCCATCATAGGATAACCTATATAAAAGACCAACCAAAAACAAATAAAGGCAGCAAGATAATTTAAAAGAGGTCCGCTTACTATAATCTGTGCTCTTTCTAGGCAACTTTTAGAAAAATATTCATCAACTTTCCCTGTATACTCCAGAAGACTATCCCCTGCTAATTTTACATATCCTCCAAAAGGAATAGCAGCAAGTACATATTCTGTGTCTTTTATTTTTTTAGAAAAAATTTTTGGCCCAAAACCTATAGAAAATTTTTCTACTTTTACTTTATTTTTTTTGGCCATAATAAAATGACCAAACTCATGAATAATGATTACAATACCTACTATAAAGATAAATATTAAAAAAGAAATCATCTCTTTAATTAAAATTATTTACAACCTCTTCCGCCTTTTTTCTTGCCCACTGATGAACTGAGATAATATCGTGCAGAGTTGGTTTCTTTATATTCTTATGTAATTTCATGACTTTCTCAATAACTTTAGGAATATTAGAAAAGTTTATCCTTCTCTTTAAAAATGATTCCACTGCTATCTCATTACTGGCATTCAAAACTACAGGCAGTGTACCACCTGCCTTAGCAGCTTCGTAAGCAAAAGTGAGACAAGGGAATTTATTTAAATCAGGTTTTAAAAAAGTTAAATTTTTAATTTTAATAAAATTTAGTGGCTTAAGAAAACCCCTGAGTCTTTTTGGATAACTTAATGCATATTGAATAGGTATCCGCATATCGGTAATGGATAACTGGGCTAACACTGAACCATCAATAAATTCTACCATTGAATGGATCACTGCCTCAGGATGGATAAGAATATCAATTTTAGAAATATCTACACCAAATAGATACATCGTCTCAAATAATTCCAGTCCTTTATTCATAAGAGTAGCAGAATCTACTGTAATTTTTTTACCCATTTTCCAGCAAGGATGATTTAGAACTTTCTCCAAAGAAATTTTTCTGAAGTCTCTTTTATCTATATCTTTAAGGGGGCCTCCTGAAGCAGTAAGGTATATTTTTTTTAAAGTGGACTTATCTCTATCTTCAAGACACTGCCAGATTGCAGATTGCTCACTATCTATAGGAATAATCTTTGTGCCGGTTTCCTTTACTTTCTGGTTAATCAAAGGACCAGCCATAACAAGAGCCTCTTTATTCGCTAAAGCGATCATCGGTTGTGTCTCAATGGCTTTTATTAAAGGAAAAAGAGCGGCTGAACCGCTGATAGCCATAACCAAAAGTTCAACCTTTATTCCTGATAGCTCTATCAGGCCATCTTCTCCCCCTAATAAAATAATTTTATTATTAATATTTCTTTTCAATCTCTCCGCCTTAAATGTATCTCTAACCACTACCACCTCAGGAAAAAATTTTTTTATCTGATCAGATAAAATCCTAATATTAGAATTAGTGGATAGACCAAAAACTCTAAATTCATTAGGAAAATGTTTAATCACCTCTAAAGTATTACGACCAATAGAACCGGTGGAGCCTAAGATAGTTATCTGCTTCATCTTATAATAATATTCATATAAAAATAAAATACGGGTGCTGTAAAAAGAAAACTGTCCATCAAATCTAATACACCGCCGATACCTGGTAAAATATCTCCTGAATCTTTAACATTACAATCTCGTTTCATTAAAGACTCAGAGAGATCGCCCAACTGTCCGAGGATCCCCAAAAATATACCCAGAAAAGCAAGATGTAAATAAGAAAAATTCATAAGAGGCTTAAATACAAGAGCCGTTGCCATACTGAAAAACAGTCCTCCCCACATTCCCTGCGTAGATTTATAGGGACTTATTAAAGGAAGCAGAGGTGTCTTACCAAAACGGCTACCTATAAAGTAAGCACCTATATCTCCCATCTTTACAACTAGAATTAAAAAAAGTAAGAGGTTTCTCCCCCCTGGCATATAACGAATGCGAATTAAAAAACTTAAAAACCAACTTATATAAAGTATGGCGAAGATAGTTGTAGATATACTACTAATCACCCCTTTACTATGACGGCGTCTTAATTGCATCACAATCAAAAAGATAACAGTCAGAACTATCAAAAATAACTGCCAGCTGATATTGAGTTCAAATTGAAAGAATATAGAAAATGGAATAACCGCACCAATGAAAATACCAAAATATCTATATACCTCAATACCCCCTCTCTCTGCCATAAGAAGAAATTCATGTATTCCTAAAACTATCAGGATACATATAAAAAGACCGGATAAATGAGAGGAATTTATAACAAAAGAAACTATTGCAATAAGTATGAATGAGCTGAATATACGTTTCAAAATATTATTATATTCTCCCAAACCTTCTCTGTCTTTTTTGATAATCATAAATCGCCTCTAAGAAATCATCTTCTTTAAAATCTGGCCAGTATTTTTTAGTAAAATAAAATTCTGTATAAGAAATCTGCCATAAAAGAAAATTACTTACGCGTATCTCTCCACTCGTACGAATTAAAAGATCAGGATCAGGTATACCCTGAGTGTAAAGGAAACGAGAAAACTTCTCTTCATCAAGTTGAAAAGGGTTTTCTTTTCTGTCAAAAACCAAAAGAGCATACCTTTTAACCGCATCAACGATCTCCTGTCTGGCTCCGTAATTAAGAGCGACTATTAAAGTCATACCTTTATTATTCTTACTATAATCTTGAGCAAATTTTATTCTCTTTAAAAGGTAATGGGGTAAAGGTTTTTCTCTGCCAATAACAATTAACCTGATATTATTATCCTTTAAATACTCTAACTCATTTTTTAAAAAATTATCCAAATAATGCATTAACATATCTATTTCTCTCTTAGGGCGATTCCAATTCTCTGTAGAAAAAACAAAAAAAGTCAAATACTCTATCCCTAAATTATTAGCTACATTAACAATCTCCTTTATACGCTTAATTCCTTCACGATGACCAGCAGTACGTGGAAGCCCCCGCTGTTTTGCCCAACGACCATTACCATCCATAATAATAGCCACGTGTTTCGGAATAGAATTTTTATCAAACATATTTTTATTTATCTATTGATGAACCCGGTAATCTATTTGAGGGAAAATATTATCTCGTTCCTCGATCTCGCTTAACCATACAGGATCGATAGAGTGGAACTTTATCTGTTCATAGAGGGTGGTAAATCTCAAAATATGCTCCTTTATTCTTCTTACTGCATAACTAGTATGAGTACCTGTTCCCATAATAAAAGCCCAGTCCGAACTCTGAGCCAACAGTAACTCTCTTAATGCTTGATCTAAAGCTCTTTTTAATAAACCGTCATTCTCATTAGGATAAAGCTTTACCAATTCTGTCATCCTCTCGGAAGCTTTATGTAAATGCCGATATATCCAATCATTCACTCCCTGAAGCCACATCTCATTATAACCTTTCCAACCCCAACTGGAAAGCGAAGGAGTGATTACCTGGTTACGAGGATTTTCTAATAGATAGTCGGAGGCGGTAACCAATGTAAAGATATTTTGATCAAATTTTATCTTACGAATAAGATAATCTAGCCACATTATTCCTTCGAACCACCAATGGCCAAATAACTCTGCATCATAAGGAGCAACTACAATAGGTTTTTTATTTAAAAACCCATATAGATACTCAATCTGCCTTTCCCGATTAAACATAAAATTACCTGCGTGTTCACTTGCTTTCTCAGCAGCCTTTTCTGGCTCATACGGTTGTTTGTCTTCGGAACCAGTAATCCGATAATATTTGATACCTGTATTTATGCGGATTCCATCTGGATGAATATAAGGTTTTATATAATCAAAATCCAAATCATAACCGATATCCCGATAGAACTCTCGATACCAGTAATCTCCAGGATAACCCTCAATAGAAGACCAAACCTGCTTAGCTGACTCCCAATCCCTACCAAAACAGGCAACCCCTGATTTACAATAAACTGGGGCATACACGCCGTACTTTGGCCGAGGAACACCATGAAGAATTCCATGGATTTCTGTAAAGAAGTACTTGATCCCACAATCTTTCAGGATATAATCATGTCCGGGAAGATAACCACACTCGGGTAACCAAAACCCCTTGGGTTTCCTTGCGAATATCTGCTCGTAAACCATTACTCCTACTTTTATTTGGGCCCTTGCAGAAGGAGGAGTTAATTCCATTAAAGGTAAATAACCATGTGTAGCACAACTGGCAATAATTTCTAAAACCCCTTTCTCCTGGAGAGACTTAAAGGCAGAAACTAAATCTCTCTTATATCTCTCAAAAGTCTGATAAGCAAGGGAAAATCTATCTAAATACATAAGGGCTAATTTTTGGAATGGGGGTTGCCAACGTGTCCGTTCTATCTCTTTATGACAAAGCTCAATAAGTTTATTTATATGTCTTAAATAACGTTCCTGTAAAAGAGAATCTTTTAACATATAGATAAGCGAAGGAGTTAAAGACATAGTGAGTTTAAAATCTATTTTGTCATTAATTAGACGCTCCATCATTAAAATAAGAGGAATATAAGTTTCCGTAATTGCCTCGTAAAGCCAGTTCTCTTCTAAAAAATAATCGCACTCCGGATGACGCACAAAAGGTAAATGTCCATGTAAAACTAAACATAAGTATCCTTTATACATCTTTTAATAGTAATTAATTATCAAATAAAAATTTACTTGGTTTCTTTAGTCACTATGGGAGTAATGGTTATTTCATCTACCTTATCCGCGGATACGCCTTTTACAGGAATAACCTGTTTACCATCGGGAAGGGCAAAGCGTAGACTGAATGTCCCATCAGCTCTTAAAGGTATAGGTCTTCCTTGCACATAAACTGTAGCATCTGGTTCGGTGGCTCCATAAACAATTAATTCTGTATTAACCACTAGCCAGAACTTTCTGCCCACTTTTATTTCTTTTTTTACCGGACTCACCATAGAAGCAAACGCACCAGAAGCAAATGGCTGCCATAATCTCTTTTTAATCTCCTCCTGCCACCCTTTACCTACAGGAGAACTGAGACCTAATCCTGCACTTAATCCGTATAAACGGGCAAATACTTCTTCAGGTACCATCCATTCTTCATCCGTGATCCAAGAGGGGCCATCTAATGGCGTGCGTACTACATTAGAACGTACGAGAGTAATAAACCTGTTATCGGGAAGCTTCAGACCCAAATCTACACACCAACTTCTTCCCGGCCCCCCTACATCAATATACCAATTATTAGCGTAATCGTTTATCTCAATATCAAAATAACGATGAGCATTTGTACCATCAAAAATAATATTGGTAACATCATATACCCGCAATGTCTTCTTTGCCGAATGAAAAAATTCTCTTAACTCTGATTTTACTCTCTCATAGGTATGAATACTTATTTCCCAATAGGCATGGATCCACCAAGGATCGCGTGTCTGTAAAACAAGCTTATCTTCTCCATATCCACGAGGTAAATCTTCTACAGTGGGATACCTCTTAGGTATCAGAGGTGTATAATATTTGCTCTCTTCCACCTTGGTTTCCGTAGAGAAAAATTTATCCGTAAATTCATTCTCTAACTTTTTAAACCTCTTGGTCTTCTTGGGACTAATTCTCTTTTTCTTAACTAATTTTAATTTCTCTTTTACTTTACTAAACATCTTTCTTATTTTCATTTTATCCTCCTTTTATCGTTTCTTATCTGGTTTAGATACCAAAGCCTCTTTAAGACTCTCTTCTAATGTCTCTTTCAATTTGGTTATTTTATCGAGCTCTTCCTTTAAACTTTTATTTATTAATTCCTGTTGAAAAAGATTCTTTTCTGTAACCTGAAGTTTTTCATTCATCTGCCGAAGTTCCTGTTGGCATTTATCTAAATTGCTCAACCATATGTTTCTTTCATCGGATAATCTATTAAGTTTCTCTTCAAGCTCTATCCTCTGTCTAAGTTCTTTCTCTTTCTGTTTTCTCTGTTTGTAACTCTCACTACAAGAATTTATAGTGGTTACAAATAAAATCAATGTTAAAACAGAAAGTATAAGAATAATTCTATTTTTTAATTCTTCTTTATCCATAGATCCTCCTTACTTTAGATTCTCCGGCGGTTCTATTAATCGAGATGCTGAAGAAGATGGTTTATCTTCTTTTTTAACAATTTTCTCCTTGGTCATTCGCGGTATAATCACAATTTCTACACGACGATTCAATTGACGCCCCTCCTTGGTGTCATTAGAAGCAACAGGCCGGTATTCACCGTATCCAATAGCTGAAAATCTATCAGGAGACAACCCTTTCTCATCTACTAAATAATGCAACACACTTAAAGCTCTAGCAGTAGATAATTCCCAATTCGATCTCCATCCCGAATACTTAATAGGCTCATTATCGGTATGGCCTTCTATTCCAATATAATTATGAGGGATATTCTTAGCTAACACATTAGCAATTTTATCTAAAGTAGAGTAATTCTCCGGCCTAATACTTGCTTTCCCTGAATCAAAAAGTATATCTGCTACAAAAGTAATCACTAACCCTTTCTCCATCATCTCAAGACGTACCTGTTTATCTTGAATTTCCTTCTGTAATCTTTCTTCCAAAATTCTTTTAACCTGATTAAGTTCTTCTAAATTCCTGCTTAACTCCTTAATCTTTTCTATATCCGAACGTCTTCCTTTTTGAATCACAAACGTACAACCAGAAAAAATAAACACTCCCACTATCCCCCCCCAGAGTAACTTTTTCATCTATGTTCCTCCTCGTTTTTAATATTTTTACTATAACATAATATAAATATGCCGTCAAGAAAAATAAGTAAAGAATAACAAGAAAAACTCGAAACTGGCTAATTTTCCATTTGTGCTACACTTATTAAAAATAACTAAGCTTGCAAAATCTGGTTTTGTTGTTAAAATAATTTTTGTGCAGAAAATAAAAACAACCTTTGCCAAAAAATATCTCTATCTCGTTGTTATTGGTGTGGTTGCTCTTGTTATGCTAGAAGCATTATTGTTTCTTTGGGGGAGATATCTCTTGTGGCAAAGAACAACCAAAAGCGATATACCTGAAACAATCCGCATCGTCTGTGTGGGTGATTCCCATACCTTTGGCGTAGGTACCTCCGTGGTATACAGTTATCCGGCGCAGTTAGAGAAATTATTAAATCTTAATAATCCTAATCAAAAATTCTCAGTGGTTAATCTGGGCATTCCCGGCGCAAGCACAAGATACCAGTTTAAAGAGTTAAGGTCATTCCTTAATACACACGATGCGAAATTGATTATTTTACTTACAGGAAGAAATAATGCCCTTGAAGTCAATCGAATCTCTAAAGAGAAAACTTATATTTTGGGTTGTATTAAATCCCACCTCCAAGCCTTAAGGAGTTTTAAATTCTTAAGACTTTTATTTAAATATCTATTTAAAAAAGATACCTCTGACGATAGAATCCATATATTAAATGAGAAAAGCTATGCTGAATATATGAATTTGTATCTGCAAGCTATAAGGAAACTCTGCGCTGATAAAAGCGCAAAACTGGTAATACTTTCTTATTATAATAGTTCAGATACAATAATAAAAGAGTTTGCCGATAGATATAGTATTACCTACATAGATTTTACGGCAGATTTCAATCTGTTATTTAAAGCCGAGGATAAATCAAGATTCCTTTCGCCAGATCTCTCTCATCTTAATCGCTTGGGCTATAAATTTTTTGCAGAACAACTTTATAATTATCTCTTTTTTAATCAGGAACAATTGGGTATGAAGTTAAATCCACTTTTAGAAAAGATTAAAGATACGGATTTCTACAAAGATGTCAAAGAGATAGAATACATAATTAATCTTCAACAGAAAAGAATCGAAGAAAATAAAAACGACGAGAATTATCCCTTTGAATTAGTCCATCTTGGTCATATATATGTGGAGTTGGGGAATGATACAATGGCTAAGGAGTGCTATCTAAAAGCATTGATCGCCTCTAATTATTGCGACAACAATACCCTTGTCTCTCCCATTATAAACTGGTATCTTAAAAAAAGGGAAACCCACGAAGCACTCAAGATATGTGAAGAGATACTACAACATAATCCACAAAATAGTATTGCCCGATATTACAAGCAGTGGCTCTCATCTAACCTTTAACCTCTCGCATTTTTTTTGATTCTATAAAAATACCCCTCTCATTTTTGAAAGGATTATAACTTCCTTCTATTTAAAACATCTAAAATCCTAAAATTCTAACCTCATCGTTGACAAAGCATGAGATTACAAAAGAATAAAAAAGGCAAACATTCCTACCTCGCAGCACCGGAAATTGTTTTTACAACGGAAGGATAAATTGAGATCCCATCTAAAAGTGAAGTAATAAATCACTTACTTTTATCTTTTATTCTGCGCCATAATAATTACCCCCCTAAACATTTTTAAAAAAGATTTATAATATAGGAAGATACTTATCTATTTCATACTGAGTTACTTGTGCCCTATATTCATCCCATTCTAGCTTCTTGTTGCGTATAAAGTATTCAAAGAGCTTTTCTCCTAAACAATTCTTTACCAACTCACTTTTCTCGGTAAGTTTAATCGCCTCATAAAGATCGGCAGGTAAAGAATCTATATTTAGAGCCTTTCTTTCCTCATCAGTCATGCGGTATATATTATCACTGGCAGGTTCAGGTAGATTATATTTCCTCTTTATCCCTTCCAAACCAGCTGCCAACATTACGGAAAATGCCAGATAAGGATTGCAGGTAGGATCCGGCGAGCGGTATTCAATCCGAGTAGATTTCTCTTTGCCTGGTTTATACATTGGCACTCTGATTAAAGCAGAACGATTCATCTGTGCCCAACATATATAAACGGGTGCCTCATAACCGGGGACAAGTCTTTTATAAGAGTTCACCCATTGATTAGTAATAGAGGTGATCTCAGGCGCATGTTTTAATAATCCGGCGATAAAATATTTAGCAATATCGGAAAGATGATATTTATTTTTTGAATCAAAGAAAGTATTCTTCTCTTCTTTAAAAAGAGACTGATGAATATGCATCCCTGAACCATTTATTCCAAATATGGGTTTAGGCATAAAAGTAGCGTACACACCATGCTGACGTGCTATCTCTTTTACTACTAACTTATAAGTCATTACATTATCTGCCATGTTTAAAGCATCAGTATAACGCAGATCAATCTCATGTTGACTAGAAGCCACTTCATGATGAGCATACTCTACTTTTATGCCCAATGCTTCTAAAGCAAGAATTGTATCGCGTCTAAGATCTTGAGCTACATCGAGGGGAACTAAATCAAAGTATCCACCTTTATCCAATGGTTGAGGAAAGGAACTATCTTTGAAATAAAAATATTCTAATTCCGGACCAAGGTAATAAGTAAACCCCATCTGTTTTGCCTTTTCTAAATTGCGCTTCAGTACAAAACGTGGATCTCCAGAAAATGGTTTTCCATTTGCTTCATAGATATCACAGAACATTCTTGCCACATTAAAATCTTCGTTTTTAGGCCAGGGTAAAATTGCAAATGTATCCGGATCGGGTCTAGCCACCATATCTGACTCTTCAATCCTAGCAAACCCTTCAATGGAAGAACCATCAAATCCCATTCCCTCTTCTAATGCCTTCTCTAACTCATCCACCGTTATAGCAAATCCTTTCAAAAATCCTAAAACATCTGTAAACCAAAGTCTAACAAAACGCACCTTTTTCTCCTTTACCAATTTTAAGATCTCCTGCTTTGTTCTTTTAGGCATTTCCCCTCCTCTCCTATTTTAAGAAATTTTCTATTCTATCAAATGCCTCCTTTAAATTTTCAAAACTTGTAGCATAAGAAATACGAATATAATCTAAGTATTGCTTTCCAAAGGCATCTCCTGGGACCACCGCTACCTTTTCCTTCTTAAGAAGTCGGGAGGCAAGCTCCATTCCTGATAAGCCAGTTTTTTTTACCGAAACAAATACATAAAAGGCACCCTGCGGTTCTACATATTCCAGATCTATATTCCTCAATCTTTCTAATACATACTGAAGCCTTCTTCGGTATTCTTTCTTCATCTCCTCTACATAAGGTTTTCCTCCATGGAGTGCTTCGCAAGCCGCCATTTGACTGGTAATTGGAACACACATAATGGTATACTGATGGATCTTGGTCATTGCAGAAATAATCGCTTCTGGACCACAGATAAATCCTATTCTCCAACCTGTCATCGCATAGGCTTTAGAAAATCCGTTAAGATATAAAGTAAAATCTTTTGTTCCTTTCAAAGTTGAAAAAGGAGTATGTTCAAAGTCGTAAGTTAACTCTCCATATATCTCATCAGAAATACAGAGAAGTTTGTTCTCTAATATAATTTTTTTTAACTCCTCTAGCTCCTCCTTCCTATAAGAGATTCCTGTAGGGTTATGAGGATAATTTAAAATAATTGCCTTAGTTTTTTTATCTATATACTTTTTTAATAAAGCGGGTGTAAGCTTAAAAGCTGTTGATCTGGTATCGATATAAACAGGAATACCGCCTGCTAATTCTGTAATTGGTCCATAGGAAACATATGCAGGAGAAGGAATCAAAACTTTATCTTGGGGCTCCAAAATTGCTCTTAAAGCCAGATCTAATCCTTCGCTCACTCCCACAGTGACCAAAATTTCATCATCAGCAGAATATTCTAGATTATATCTACTTTTTAAAAACCGACTGATAGAAAGTCTCAACTTATAGAGCCCTTTATTAGAGGTATAAGAAGTAAAGCCCTGTTCTAAGGAATATATACCCGCTTCTCTGATCACCCAGGGTGTGATAAAATCTGGTTCACCCACACCTAAAGAAATCACATCCTCCATCCCTAAAACCAAATCAAAAAATTTTCTTATGCCCGAAGGTTGTATATCTTTTACTTTTTTAGAAACAAACTCTCTCATCTAATTCCTAATTTTCTTTTAAATATCTCCAACTTAGTAAGAAATAGCTATTCTTTTATCATCTTCTTTATGTTTTAAAATTATCCCGTCTTCCTTATATTTCTTTAAAAGAAAGTGTGTAGTGGTTCCTTTAACATTCTCTAAAGGCGCCAATTTCTCAGCTACAAAACTCGCTACGGTATGAAGATCTTTTCCTTTTACGACTAAAAGTAAATCATAAGTACCTGACACAAGATAACAACTTACTACTTCAGGAAAAGAATATATTCTTTCTGCAATCTTATCAAAACCTACATCTTTTTGGGGAGCAACATTTACTTCAATTAAAGCCCAAACCTCCTCTGTATTTATGCCCTTAAGTAGATTTTTATTGATGACTGTTTTGTATTTTAAAATTACTCCTTCCTTTTCGTATTTTTTTATCACTTCTCTTATTCTCTGAGGACTTTTTTTAAGCATCTTAGCAATCTCATCGGGCGTTATCCGTGCATCTTTTTCTAGAATCTCCAGTATCTCATCCATCTTTATTCCACCTCCACTTTTTTATAAAACAGATTTCAGGCAATCTTCTTTTATGTTCAGAAAACCTAATCTTTTCTTTCACCTTATCCACCTTATCCTTGGGCAAAAGTGGTCTTTTTTTTCTCTCTAATTTTTCCAATATCATATCTAACTCGTGATAGCTTACACCTAACTCCTTCTCATCAGTTTGGCCTAACCACAGTCCTGCCGAAGGAATCTTATCAATAATTGCCTGCGGAATATTTAATTCTTTAGCCAACTCCTTCACTTGACTTTTCAGCAAATCTCCGATAGGCAACATATCGCTTGCACCATCACCGAATTTAGTAAAGTAGCCGGTCATAAGTTCTGATTTATTAGACGTCCCACAGACAAGATAATTAAGTTTATTAGCAAAATAATATAAAACTACCATTCTTAAACGCACTTTCAGATTGGCAAGAGTAATTTTATCTGCGCAAGGTAAAAGTTTAATAAAGTTATCGTATATCCCTGAAAGATCAATTAACCTTGTATTTATATCAAACCTTTTAGCTAAAAATAAAGCATCTTTTATATCTTTTTTCTCGCTATGGCAGGGTAAAATCAAAGCTAAAACTTTATTTCTCCCTAGAGCTTTTCTACAAAGTACACCTACAACGGAAGAATCTAAACCACCACTTAAACCTAAAACTACACCTTTAGCTCTACTTTTCTTTACGTATTCCTTTATCCAAAAAATAATTCTCTCTTTCATCTTTAATATAATATCACGCTTTCCTTGGGGGTCAAGGAATAGATCTCATCTATAGCCAAATACAAAACCGTCTCTCTCTCAATTGAATAAGAAACCTAAATCCTCATGACGATAGAAACGATTCGCATTATCGTCCCAACGTAATTCTTCTTCTAAACTAACTTTAAAAAAAATCGAAGGTGCTTTTCGCTCTTCAAGTGGTGGTACCAGAATTGAAAATCCCCCTCATCAAACATAAGTTTTATTACTTATAATTGTTAAAAAATATAACTATGTTTATCTTAAAAATAGCGCCTCTCTCTAACACCCTCTCTCCCTTTGCATACCTTAACACATATCCCACAGATATACTGATCAACTAACCTCTGTTTTTGAAACTCCTTTAATTTTTCAAAACACTTTAGATGATCGAAATCTTTAGACTCTTCCTTTATCGCCTTAACCGGACAGACCTCTATACATAACCGGCAGTTTCCGCAATCCTGAACTACAGGAGAATCTGTCTTTAAAGGCATGTCCGTAAGAATAGAAACTAAACGAAACTGACAACCAAATTTTTTATTTACTAAAAGATTATTCCTCCCTATCCAACCCAGACCGGCTAAAAATCCGATTTTTTTATGAGAGAGATGTGCCTTCTGATTCTGCCAGTCAACAATCTGTGAAGCAGGTATGGGTATAGCAATAGAACCTTTCTCCTGAATAAAACTACTGATTTTAAATGCCATTTGATCTAAAAAGTTATTTACGGTGCGATAATGATGAAAATATAACCGCGTGGGCTTATCTTCAACTTCTTCTAAAATCCCTGAAGAAAGCCTTACTCCCAAAGAGACAGCCTTATCTATTTTTTTTAGGATTTTATCAGAAATAAAAAATTCATTTTTTATCGGGTTGATATCAGCTACCCCGAAGAGATCGAGCCCCAACTCTTTAATTAATTTCTCCAATCTAAGATAATTCTTATTTTTTAGCATCTATCTTTTTTTTTAAATAAACCAAAAGAATGGATATTGCTGCAGGAGTTACCCCCGAGATACGACTGGCCTGACCTAAATTAAGAGGTTTAAAATGCATAAGCTTTTCTTTTATCTCTCGAGAAAGCCCTGAAATCTTATTATAATCTAAATCGGCAGGCACCTTTATCTTCTCCAGGCTCCTAAATCTCTCTACCTCTTTCAGCTGTTTCTGGATGAATCCTGCATATTTTACCTCAATTTCTACCTGAGGTAAATCAAAAATAAAACTCTCTAAGTTTAACCCTTCAATATTTTTAAAATCCCTCAAATGCAGCTGGGGGCGTCTCAAAAGTTTTTCCAGAGAAATAGGATTATTTAAAGAGGGTGTATTCAGCTTTTTAAGAAAATTATTTACTTTAGGGTGAGGTTTTATTATTGTACTTTTTATTAACTGTCTTGCTTTATCTATTCTTTCTTGCTTTGACTTAGTCTCTTCATAATCCTCTTTAGATACTAATCCTACTTTATAGCCAATTTCTCTTAATCTCAAATCCGCATTGTCCTGCCGTAGGATAAGTCTATATTCAACGCGTGAGGTAAACATCCGATAAGGCTCGTTCGTTCCTTTAGTGGTTAAATCATCAATTAAAACCCCAATATAGCTACTTGTTCGATCTAAAATCAGTGCCTCTTTATTCTTTACCTTTAAGGCGGCATTGATCCCAGCAATCAGACCTTGTGCTGCCGCTTCCTCATATCCCGTAGTCCCATTTATCTGCCCGGCTAAAAATAAATTCTTAATCAATTTTGTCTCCAGAGTTGGATAGAGTTGTGTGGGTTCAACTACCGTATGTTCTATACCATAACCAAAACGAACTACTCTTGCCCCTTCTAACCCTTTAATAGAATGAAGAAATTTTAACTGCACCTCCTCAGGCAAACTCGTAGATAAACCATTAGGGTAGACCTCATCAGTATTATACCCCATTGGTTCCAAAAAGATCTGATGTTTATCTTTCTCCTTAAACTTTACAACCTTATCTTCAATTGAAGGACAATACCTTACTCCCGTTGCTTTAATAATTCCAGTATAAAGAGGAGATTTATCTAAATTATCTAGGATAATCTTATGTGTTTTTTCATTAGTATAGGTTATATAACAAGGAACCTGTTTCTGAGTTAATTCCTTCGTGGAAAAAGAAAATGGATTTGGAGGTTGATCTCCCTCTTGAATTTTAAGAGATGAATAATCGATTGTATTTTTATCTAAACGCGGACAGGTTCCAGTTTTAAATCTTAAAATTTTAAAACCCAACTCTTTTAAGTTCTCTGCTAAACCGATAGAGGCAGATTCACCAATTCTACCTCCCCTAAAATTTCTTAAGCCTATATGGATTAAACCATCTAAAAATGTTCCCGGACAGATAACTACACATAAACACTCTATCTTATCTTTGTTCGTGGTAATTATCCCCCCTACCTGATTATTCTTAATTATTAATCTTTCTACCTCTGCCTCTTTTATAGTAAGATTAGATTGATTCTCTAAGACTTCGCGCATATATTTTTTATAAAGTTCCATATCGATCTGGGCTCGCAAAGACCAAACGGCGGGACCTTTTGAAGCATTAAGAACTCTAAACTGAATTCCACAAGCATCCGAAGCTTTAGCCATCTGGCCACCCAAAGCATCAATCTCTTTTACAAGTTGACCTTTTCCCACACCACCGATAGCCGGATTACAACTCATCTGAGCGATAGTATCTTTTTTTAAAGTAATAAGAAGTGTATTACAGCCCATTCGAGCAGTAGCCAGACTCGCCTCGATTCCTGCATGACCGGCACCAATTACAATCACATCATAATCTACCATCTTATAAATTAGTTAACAAAAAGACAAAATTATTATATTATTCCCTGGCGGATTTTACCAGAAGGGGCATAATCTCTTGACCCTTAAGTTTACCTAACTTACCTTGAGAGGCGGTTTTTTCCGAAAAGTATGACGAACCATCAGAAAGTATACCCCCTCCACAGAGTAAAAGAGGTACAGGATCGGCGGTATGTGCCTTAGCTTTACAAACTGTAGAATGATCGCTGGTTATTGCCACTACTATTTCCTCAAGATTCAACTTAGATAAAAGTTTTGCAAAAAAGAAACGGTCAATTGCTTCAATAACTTCTTTTTTCTTTAAATAATCTCCATCATGTGCAGGTTCATCGGGGCCTTTAATATGAATATAAAGGCCATCGTACTTTTTTATTGATTCTAAAGCAAGTTTTACCCAGATAGGATAATCTACATCTAAATGTCCAGTGGCCTGAGGAACCTCTACAATCTCTATCCCACACAAAAGAGCAATTCCTCTTTCTACAGGCATCTGCACAAAGGAACCAAAATTTATCCCATATAATTCCCTTAGAAAGGGGAATTTTGGCAGATGGTCGCCGGCATCTCTGGCTAAAATTACATTAGCAGGTAATTTATTCTCCAAAACCCTTTTCTTATTTATACTAGATTCTTTTAAAATTTGATGGGATTTTAAAGTAAATTCATTAAGAAGAGAGGCAGATAATTTTACATCATCATCCTTTTCATATCCTGTCATAGGGACAGATTCTGCTACTATATTTTCAAATTTTTCTTTAGCCACTCCAAAAACACCTTCCCTTCCATAAGCAGGATCGGTATTTGTGATCCCGGCAGAAAGTTTTTTATCTTTATATCTTATAACCAAAACTCCTCTATGACCAATTGTATTTTTAAACTCAAAAGTTGCACCTTTTGATAACTTTACTTTACTATTAATTTCTTTCGCCAAAGCAAGTGCCTCCTCGGTAGTTAAATTCCTTCCTACACGTCTATCCAAAATAGTTTTTCCATCTTCAGCCACAGTAGCAAAGTTCACTCTTAAAGCAAGATCTCCGTCATTTACCGTTAACCCTTCAGCAAAACACTCTAAAGGTCCTCTTCCCGTATAATACTTATGGGCATCATAACCTAAAAGAGAAATCACTGCAATATCTGATTCTGGAGCAATTCCTTCAGTCACAGGAAAAACTAAACCGGTCTTTCCTTTTTTAGCTAAATTATCCATATTCGGAGTATGTGCTGC
>JAMWCP010000038.1 GCA_023819665.1 Candidatus Omnitrophota bacterium | reverse complement strand
TAAGGAAGGTATCGGTGAAATGATTCTTAATGGCGTGGAGGATTTTGTTTTTAAGACCACAGGCTTTAATTTAGGAAGAATAGGAGAATTAGGAAGATATGATTTTCAGATCTTTAAGAAGAAATTAGTCTTAGAAAACCAGAGGATAGATTCCTATGCTCGCTGTGAAGCAGCGAGGGAGCTTGCACATATTGATAACAGAGAAACAACGTTAATATTAATAGATGTGTTAATAAATGCATCAAGGACTAATGATTTTGAAGTAGTAAGATGTGTATCCCAAGCGTTATCCAATAATAATCTTATTAATAATCTTATTCTAAAAGAAGAAGATTTACATTATATAAGAGAGCGTCTTTTGAATTTTATGCAGCCTATTTCGGTGCTTCCCGAGGAGAGAAAAGGAGAGAATGTTCTGATTGTTCTACTAGAAGAGCTTATGGATACTAATTTTCATGAAGTAGGTTTTTCAGAGGAGTCGGTAGAGATCATTGAAGTAGAATGGGAGATCGGTGAGTCAAAAGAGAGAACTACTCAGAGGCTGTTAGGTATACTGGATAAGTATCCAGATAGAGCAATTATAACTAATGTGAGTGCTTGGTCATATCCTTTATCTGGTGATCTTAATGGTATATTACCATTGGAAACAGTTAAAGAACTTGGTCGTCGAGGTGTAATCTTTGTTGCTTCAGCAGGAAATGCAGGAATTCCTCAGATACCCGGTGAATTTATGCCTGATAATTTAGTTCTCGTTGGCGGTTCTGATTTTTTTCAGGATCCTTTTGGTTCTACTAATTTTGGTGTAAGTATTCAGATTTCAGCTCCTACTTCTGACATAACAGGTATAAAAGGTACATCTTTTGCTGCGCCTAGAGTTAGTGCGGCTATAGCAGCGCTCCTTACAGAATTTCCTCAGTTTTCGCAAAAAGAAGCGATTCAGGCGCTTTATGTGACTGCTTCACCTATAGAAGGAGATAGTTGGTCTGCCTTACTTTATACTTCCGGACTTATAGGGCCAGAGGTTAATCTTTGGGAAGCTCAGAGATATGTGCGTTTGTTGTATTCGGATTCTGCAGAGAATATCCAAAGAGTTGTTTACGATTTAACGGCGTTTGGTGCGCGCCTCGCTTATCCGCGCTCTGAAGAGATTGTTTTAGCAGAACATTATCTCAGGAAGCAGTTTGAAGAAATAGGTCTGCCTGTTGTATTTCAAGAGTTTTACATTAGAGAATACAAAGAGGATTCTGTAATATTATTGACTACGTATGGATTGCAGGAGTACCCGGCTAAAAGATGGGCGGATCAGCCAGTGATAGCACGTAATATCATTGCTACTTTACCGGGGAAAAGATATCCTGAAAAGGTTCTTATTATCGCAGCACATTATGATGGACTTAGACCAGGTGGTTCGGCAAATGACAATGCTTCTGGGGTAGCGGTGGTATTGGAAGTGGCTCGTTTTCTGAGAGAATACGATTTTGATTATACAATACAATTTGTCCTATTCAGCGGAGAAGAAGGAATTTTAGGTAGTAGTTATTTTTTAAAGGAGAGATTAAAGCAGGATCCTTTGTTTTCCCAGAATCTTATCTGTACAGTTGTTGTGGATATGGTGGGAAATGTTTCTTATTTAGGAGAAGAGTCCTCTTCTGCAGAAAAAGAAGATTTAGACATAATTACTGTACCTGAATACTTAGATTTTGCTCGAGAATTTGTTAGGGGGGCGGCATACGTATCAGGTTTCGAGATTGAAATCAGTGAGTTCACCCAAGAAGGAGCTTTTAGCGATGATTACGCATTTATAAAAAAAGGTCTCTGTGGAATATTGTTTTCCGAAGATACAATTCCTGAGCTCACAGAGTCAGGTGGACTTGATCATTCTCAAACCGATATGCCGAATGCGATTGATTTTGATTTTACCGAAAATGTCGCCAAAGCACTGGCTTTTATGATTATTAAATTTAAATTGAACCAAAAGTGGATAACTTCTTCTAATTTTAGTTTTCCCTCAAATAGGTATACTTTCTACCGATCAAAGTTTTTTGCTCTATTACCATTTCGGTCATTAAATTTAATTTATTTTATTTTTTCTTACCTATCTATTATTATACAAAAAAATAAAAGTTATTTAGTAGATAGAGATTCAGGGACAACTTTGTACTATGGTTTAGCGGCAATACGTTTCTTAAGAAAGATAAGACATGATAGATGGAGGTTTCCTCTTGAGACCCAAATTATCATTCCTGAAGGCGCAAAGGTTACTGTAACAATTGAGGGTAGTTCATTTACTTTAGATGGGCCCGGAGGTATATACATTAATCCTCAGGAATATGCACAAGTGGATATTATTCAAGGAAACATATTGATTGTTACCGTGAGTCATAGACCTGATTGGTATGAAGAATACAATCCTGAACATCATCTTTTTAATAGATTTGGATATAATAATAGTGGTGTGGTATGGGTGAAGGGAGGCGTGGTTGTTTATTCGTTAAGATCAAAACGAAATCTCTGGAATGGCGAACCGACTGAGTGGATCACTGATTCAATGAGTTTTGGTGGATTAAATCGACCTCCTCCTTTTGTCGGTGTATCTTATGTAGCTTCTCCTCTTTTTTATCTTCAAGGAACGGAAGGCGCTGATTTTTCTTTAACCGTTAGATTTCCCGAAGTACTTCACCGACATCTTTCTTTTGAAGGAGAGAAAGGCACTCAGTATCTTATAGAAGTATACATTAATCTGGAAGGGAGAATAGGGCTGTTGGTTTTTTTTGAGGAAGATAGACCTTATTTATACGTGCTTAATCCGGGAGATATGTTAGCTGTTCCTCCTGGGGTAATCCATGAAATTTTAGTATCGGGTTTACCCTATAAACATTTAGTGGTACAAATTCCTTCAACATTTCACTATGGAGTTTTGTTTAAAGAAACATTATCTTTTTCTCGTTTCTCATTGGATAGGGAAGCGTTAATAAAAAGGGCAATAGATATATTAAAGAGAGGTAAAAGAGGAAGATTTTCTCTCTTAGATGAGTAAGATAAAAGAGGTCATTTATTCAAAGCTTATTTATATGGGATTAAAGATAGTGGTTTATATTTTAACTCTTTTAAGAGGAGAGTTTTTATAATTAGTAAAAAATTTTTAAATAAAAATATTTTTTAGAAAAAAATATGATAAAATAAATTAATTCCAAAGAAAGGATAAAAGTATGCTGAATAACAATAATAATTATTCAGATCGGCGTATCTTTGAGAGAGTCCCGCTGGATTTGTCTGTAAGATTTATTGATACATATCATCTTTGTGAAGGAGAAGGCAAAACGGTGGATATTTCTGCCAAAGGAATGGGTTTAGTTACCGAGCATAATTTAAACCCTTATACTCCTTTAGAATTATGGGTAGATATCCCCGGTCGCAATCAACCATTTTATACGCGCGCCGAGGTAGTTTGGTCAAAACCTCTAGCGGAGAATCTTTGGAGAGTAGGAGTAGAATTTGAGCGTGCCGATTTTATGAATGTATCTCAACTTTTAAATATAAAGTAATTATTTTGCTTTTCAATTTTTTACTTGATTGATATCTTGATAATGGTAAAATATATAAAATTTACTTCATTAAAAATAGATAAAAATGTTTAGGAAATTTAAAATTATTAATATATTATTAATTTTGAGTCTAGGAATATTAAGTTGTGATAGAGAACAGGAAGTAAAACAACCGCCAAAGGTAGTTACTGTTTGGCATTGGATGACAGATAGGAAAGATGCTTTTGCAGAGCTTGCTCAGCAATATGAGAAAAAAACAGGGATTAAGGTAAATTTTGAATTGTATGCTCCCTCTGATGCTTATACTCAGAAAGTTCGGGCGGCTGCTCAAGGAGATACTCTTCCAGATATATTTGGAATTTTAGGTGAGATGCGCGACTTCGCCTCTTTTATCAAAGCAGGTTATGTGGAGGACCTTACTGAAGAGATGAACAAAGACAATGGCAGATGGAGAAACTATTTTTTTAAAAAGGCTTTAGAGGTTAATGAGTTTACCTTAGATAATATTTATGGTGTAAGACCGGGAATTTATGGTGTCCCTATAGATATTATGACTATTCAGATGCTCTATAATAAAAGATTTTTTAGAGAGTTAGGGCTTGATCCTGAGCAACCCCCTCAAGATTTTGATGAATTTATTAATATAGGTAAAAGAATTAAAGAAAGAGGTTTACAGGGGATGGTTTCGGGATGGGCAGAGCTTTGGATGATAGATTGTCTTGCAAATAATTTCGCTTTTAATATCATGGGTAAAGATAAAGTGATAAAAACAATTAAAGGAGAGATTCCTTATACTGATCCGGATTGGATTAAGGTATTAACTTTATTTAAAAGAATGCAAGATGAAGGTTTACTTTATAATGGGATTGTTACTTTTATTAATAAGACGGCGGAACAACTCTTTGCTAATGAAAAGGCAGTCTTCGCTTTTAATGGCTCCTGGTGTGTAAATGTATATAAAGGTATGAATCCAAATTTAGATTATGGCGTAATGCTTCCACCGAAAGTTTCAGATAATTATCCTCGTTCTATCTGGGGAGGTGCAGGCTCTTCTTTTATGGTAAATGCTAAATCTAATGTAAAAAAAGAAGCGATTGAATTTTTAAAATGGTTAACCGAGAAAGAACAACAGATTTTTTTATCTAAAACTACCTTTAATCTACCTGCTAATAAAGATAGTGTAATTGATATACATCCACGATTGGCAGAGTTTGCTGATGATATAGAGATAACTACTCATCCCCGTTTATGGGGGATTTCAGAGTTTCCTCGTGTGATTGAGGCATTTGATAAAGGTATTCAATCTATAATTATTGGTGAAAAAACACCCCAAGAGGTAGCAGAGGAAGTCCAGGAGATTAAAGAGAGGGAACTAAATAAGAAAAAACTTTCTCGCAGTAAATTGGTTGGCGAATGAGGATTAAGCTTACACTTCAAAACTACTTATTTATTTTACCTGCTCTAATCATATTTTCTATATTTTATATCTATCCTTTCTACAAAGTGTTTCAATTAGGGCTGTATGAGTGGGATGGTATTTCTCCCGTAAAACTTTTTGTAGGACTCGCCAATTTTAAAGAAATAATCTTTGAAGATAAAATATGGTGGCGGTCGATGTTGAATGCCGCTTACATTACCTTTATTGCTCTTACTTTCCAGAATACCCTTGCTTTTTGTCTTGCTTTAGCTTGTGATCGTGAAATAAGATTAAGGAATTTCTACCGGACAATCTTTTTTATTCCTCCTGTTCTTTCGGAAGTGGTTGTGGGACTCGTTTGGCAATGGATTTTAGATGGTAATTATGGAATACTAAACAGTTGGTTGATTAAGTTGGGTTTCCCACATTTAGTAAGAAACTGGCTTTCTGATCCGCGGACTGCGCTTAATTGTGTAGCAATAGTTCATTCTTGGAAAGGATTTGGGTGGGGGTTTTTGATATTTTTAGCAGGACTTCAAACTATACCTCGCGAGCTTTATGAGGCAGCTAAAGTCGATGGAGCAGATGCGTGGCAGATGTTTAGAAACATAACTATTCCATTGATGATTCCGGTAATGATGCTGGTAGCGATTTTGACAGTTTTGGGGACTATGCAGGCATTTGTTTTGATTATTGCCATGACCGGGGGAGGACCTGCTTATCATACAGAAGTACCGGTATTGAGAATTTTAGCTTCTATGCGAGGTTCATCACGTTTTGGTTATGCCTGCGCACAAGGGATAAGTTTCGGGATAATTTTGGTGATTATTTCTTTTATTCAATATCGTTTTTCTCAAAAGGCACGTCAGATTTATTAAAAGATGATAAAAGATGAACTCTTTTTTCTACTATAATGCTAAAAAGGTAATTTTAAATATTATTATTCATATATTCCTTTTAAGTATAGCAGCAACTTGTCTTTTTCCTTTGATATGGATGATAGGTTCCAGTCTTAAGACTCAACAGACGGTCTTTAGAGATTTTTCTTTAATTCCTAAGGAAATGCACTGGGAAAACTATTATCTTGCTTGGAAACAGGGAGGCTTTGGTAGATATTTTTTAAATACTATCTTTTATACCGTTTCAGTAGTTTTAGGGATAGTTTTTGTTTCTTCTTTAGCTGCCTATGCTTTTTCTCGCTTTGAGTTTGTAGGTAAGAATTTAATCTTCTATATGTTTATGGCAGCGATGATGATACCTATCCCGGGAAGTTTTGTGCCATTGTATGTTTTGTTAAATAAATTACATCTGCGTAATACTCCTTTAGGTTACATATTATGTATGATAAATGTAGGGTTATCTACAAGTATATTTTTGTTAAAAACTTTTTTTGATAAGACTCCACGGGAATTGGAGGATGCAGCACGGATTGATGGATGTTCAAAGTTAGGATTATGGTGGCATGTGGCTTTGCCTTTGGCTAAACCAGTTTTAGCAGTAGTAGTGGTATTCAACACTTTAAATGTATGGAACGAATATGTCTTGGCTTTGATTATTTTTGATAGTCGTCAGCTTATGCCTTTACAGGTAGCTTTGACTACTTTTCAGGGTGAATTTATTACCCAGTATCCTCTTTTGATGGCGGGATTAACTATTACAGCTATCCCGGTAATTTTGATTTATATTTTAATGCAAAAGTATATTATTAAAGGAGTAACTCAAGGAGCAATTGTAGAATAAAATTCCATGTTTCAGATATCAAATCACAAACAAAATTTTAAAATTATTATTTTGATCTTATTATTTAATATAGGTAATTTTTTGGGTTTATGCGAAGAAAAAGCTCCCCCCTCCAGTGAATTGATCGTCAAAGCTTGGCATAGTCATGGGACAAAAGATGAAGAGCATTTTAAAGAGACTTTAAAGATAACTCAGCAGATAATTGATCTTTACAAAGATGAAGCAAAACAGCAGCAAGCTTCTTTAAGAGCATTTCCTAAGACAAAGGAAGCAATTGAGAAAGTAAGTATTCTTAATGATGTAGGAACTGCCTATTTTATTCAGGGAGAGTGTTTTCGTGATCAAGGGAAGATAAAAGAAGCAATTGAGGCGTTTAAAACTGTGCTTTATGATTATTGTTTTGCTCAGGCTTGGGATCCGCGGGGTTGGTATTGGAAGGTAGCCAAAGCAGCTTATGAAAGTATTATTAAATTAAATCCCGAAGAAAAATTACCCTTGTCTTCGTGTGTGGAGGTGATGGAAAAAGAAAAGCCAAAAATCAAAGTAAGTCAACTTTCTACTAAGCTTGTTCTGTTTGATGCCGGTAAAGATGAGATGATAGTTGATTATGAAAGATATGGAGAATTTCAAAATATAGGCACCAAAGATTACAAATATGTAATAAAGGATCAAAAAGGCCTCTCAGAAGCAGTGGGTGAAGGGGTTTATCCCAATACCAGTTCGGTGAGAAAGAATCCTGCTTTTAAGAAAGCAGTGGAAGAAAAGAGATTGGAAGGTGAACTCTGGGATTTTTTACAGTCTCCAGATTTAGAAGCAGCGTTTTTTAAATGGGCAACTTCTAATGAATCACAGGCAGTAAAGCTTTTTTATACTGGTTTGATTTTAGAAAAAGCAGGTCTTATAAAACAGGCAATCAAATGTTACTATGCTATTTTAGTACATTTTCCTTTTGGTTATGCCTGGACCTATTGGCATACTCCTTGGTATGTAGGTAAGGTGGCCATGGCTAAGATAAATTATTTACTTAAAAAATATCAATTAGGTTATAAATTAGAGGGTGCTTATATTCGAATTATTAATGGTTTTGATTACGATCTTACTAATGATATTGTGGTTGCCAATCCGGGAAAGTTTGTGAGGATAGATATAGAGAAAGAAAAAAAAGAAAAGATCATTACTCAGGATATAAAGATAAAAAGACAGCTCGGTAAGGGAAAGATAAGGCTTGTTCAGTATGAAAATGGTGATTGGCAACTTTTGGTGGAAAACAAGCCTTATTATATCAGAGGAATTACTTATGCACCCACTAAGGTAGGACAATCGCCGGATGAAGGAACTTTAACTAACTGGATGGAAGACGATTTTAATCAGAATGGTAAGCCCGATGGTCCTTATGATAGTTTTGTGGATAAAAACCGCAATAACCTTCAGGATGAGGATGAGCCTCCGATAGGAGATTTTTTCTTGATGAAAGAGATGGGTATAAATACAATCAGACTTTATCATCATCCATATAAAGTAAAAAAAGAGATATTGAGAGATCTTTATCAGAACTATGGGATAAGAGTTATTATGGGTGATTTTTTAGGCAAATACGCCTTAGGTTCAGGAGCGCCTTGGAATCCCGGAACAGATTATTTTAATGAAGAACATAAGAAGAATATGTTAGAATCAGTCTTGAATATGGTACAAGAGCATAAAGATGAACCTTATATTTTATTTTGGCTTTTAGGTAATGAGAATGTCTACGGTTATGCCTGCAATGCTGATAGATATCCGGAGGATTTTTTTAAATTTGTCAATGAAGTAGCAAAAAAGATAAAAGAGATCGACTTTGAGCATCCTGTGGCTATCTGTAGTGGGGATGTGCTTTTTTTGGATAAATTCGCTCTTTACTGTCCTGATGTAGATATTTTTGGCACAAATGCTTATCGTGGAGAGTATGGATTTGCAGGATTATGGCAAGATGTTAAGGAAGAGACAGATAAACCTCTGTTTATTACTGAATTTGGTTGTCCTGCTTATGCTCAGGGAAAGACTGAAGAAGAAGCAGAGGAGCTTCAGGCAGAGTATCATCATTGGGCATGGATAGATGTAGAAGATAATATGGCTTTTAAAGGTAAAGCAGGAAATTCTTTAGGCGCAGTGATATTTGAATGGTTAGATGAGTGGTGGAAGGCATATGAACCGAAGGTTCACGATGTGAGGCCATTATGGGCAGGCCCCTTTCCTGATGGGTTTATGCATGAAGAGTGGCTTGGTCTCTGTGGACAGGGAGATGGTAAACAAAGTCCATTTTTGAGACAACCACGCAAGGTATATTATATGTATAAGGAATTATGGGGTAGACAGAACGAAAGGGAGGTGATGTAAAGGAGAGGTTTTAAAAGATTAGAGGCGGAATGATAGAGAATAGAAGAGAATAAGTAAAAGAAAGGAGGAATTAGAGATGAAGAAAATATTAATATTTTTGTTGATGGCAGTAATGATATTACCATCCATTCTATTGGCACAAGAGACAAAATCAAAGGAATTTGTAATTTATCGAGATAAGAATAGTCGTGATAATCACTTTATTCCTTCAGGATGGATGGGAGACTACGGAGATATAAAACTCAATGATCAGTATACTCAGAATCCTCAATCAGGTAACACCTGTCTACAGTTTATCTATTCTGCTAAAAAATCTCAAGGACAGGGTTGGGCAGGTGTCTATTGGCAAAATCCAGCAAATAATTGGGGAACAAAGAAAGGAGGTTTTGATTTAACTGGTTTTAACAAACTGACCTTTTGGGCACGTGGTGAAAAAGGAGGAGAAAAGATTCAGAAATTTATGGTAGGCGGTATTAAAGGAGTTTATTCTGATACTATGGAACTGGAATTTGGACCAGTGGAATTAACCGAGACGTGGAAGCAATACACCATAAATTTATCAGGAAAAGATCTTACCTATATAAGCGGTGGATTTTGTTGGGTAGCTACTGAAGATATGAATCCTAATGGAATGACTTTTTATCTGGATGAGATAAAATTTGAATACGATCCTAACCTTAAACCTGAAACCAAAAAACCCCAGAATATGCCCTTCTATGTATATTCAGATAGAGGCGCACTTACTAATCATTTCATTCCTTCAGGATGGATGGGAGATTGGGGAGATATAAAATTTGATGGGGGTTCAACCGAAGACCCTTATCTTGGAAATAGTTGTATAAAGATTATTTATACAGGAGCAATGTCTCAGGGTGCAAGATGGGCAGGTATATATTGGCAGAATCCTGCCAATAACTGGGGAACCGTTGATGGTGGATACGATTTATCTAAAGCCACTAAACTTACCTTCTGGGCGCGCGGTGCAAAAGGCGGAGAGCGAATTGAGGAGTTTAAGATAGGAGGGATTATGGGAGAGTACTCTGATTCCGATAGTGCTTCAATTGGTCCGGTGGTTTTAAATAAAGAATGGACAAAATATGAAATTGATTTAAAAGGGAAAGATATGTCTTATATCATCGGTGGTTTCTGTTGGGCAACTAATGTAGATGTGAACCCTGAAGGGGCGACATTCTATCTGGATGAAATCAGATACGAATAATATTTTTAGAATTTTTAACTTAATTAACCAGGATATCAAGGTTTTAAAAATGTACTTTATAAGATTTTCTATTAGATACTGCCTTGGTATCCTGGTTATTTTTTTATTAATAGGTATGGCTTCTAAACCAACACCCAAAGTTTATGTTCAGAAACTTAAAAACGGTCATTATCGTTTGATGGTTGATGGTAAGCCATATGTTATTAAAGGAGTTTGTTATAATCCTATTCCTATAGGTCAGGATTACGATTATGATTGGTGGTCTGATCCCAATATGCCGTGGTTGGTGGATGGTAAGCTTATGCAAGAGATGGGGATAAATACAGTGAGATTCTATCAACCAGGAGGAAATCCGGAAGCAGTCAAAAGAGTGATCGCCGATCTATATAAAAATTTTGGTATTCGTACAATTATAGGACACTGGTTGGGTTTCTGGAATTATCCTTGTCCCTTTTACGGAGATAGCGATTTTAGAGATAAAATAAAAAATGAAGTTTTAGAGATGGTGAAGCTTTATAAGGATGAAGAAGGTATTCTTTTCTGGGTTTTAGGCAATGAGAACAACTATTCTTTT
>JAMWCP010000037.1 GCA_023819665.1 Candidatus Omnitrophota bacterium | reverse complement strand
TTCGTTAGAATATCTAATACCTTTACCCTTATATGGTTCAGGAGGATATATATGGCGTATTTTAGCAGCCACTTCTCCTACTAACTGTTTATCTATTCCACTGATTTTAATATGGGTTGGTTTAGGAACTTCTATTTTTATCTCCTTAGGAAAATTAAAAATTACAGGGTGAGAAAAACCTAGATGCATAACCAACTGATTATTCTTCAACTCAGCTTTGAATCCCATACCTACAATTTCCAATTCTTTAGAGTATCCTTCGGTTACCCCTTTTACCATATTAAAAATAAGACTGCGTGTCAATCCATGTAGATTACGTACTTCTTTGTCATCCCTCTCTCTTTTTACTATCAGAGTTGTATCTTTTAATTCTAAATAAAGACATTCAGGAATTCTATGTTTTAAAATACCTAAAGGTCCCTCTATAGAAACACAATTCCCTTCTATAGTTACTTTTACGTTCTTAGGAATAACTATTGGTTGCTTACCAATCCTAGACATATCTTATTTTACCATTACCAAATATAACAGATAACCTCTCCCCCTATCCCTCTTTGCCGTGCTTCTTTACCTGTCATAATCCCTTGGGAAGTAGAAAGAATTGCCAAGCCGTAATCCCTTAACACATATGGAATCTCCTTTTTGCCTACATAAACCCTTAAACCTGGTTTTGATACACGCTTAAGATAAGTCATTACAGGTTTATTTTCAACATACCTTAGATAAATTCGAAATATTTTATGTTTATAAGAGCTGTATTTTCCAACAGAATACTCCACAGATTTGAAATCCTCTATAAATCTATTTTCTTTTAATATATTAAAGATTGCTTCGTTTATTTTTGAATACGGAACATCTACTGTCTTTTTTTTAGCCATTATAGCATTACGTAATAATGTTAAAGTATCAGCAATAAGATCGGTCCTTGACATCTCCTCTCCTTACCAACTTGCCTTTTTGACTCCCGGGATCATCCCTTGCCAAGCAAGTTCTCTAAAACATATACGACACAACCCAAATCTTCTTAAAAAAGCTCTGCTTCTTCCACATATAGGGCACCGATTATATTTACGCGTAGAAAATTTTGGCGGCCTTTTCCATCGAGCAATCTGCGATTTTTTAGCCATATGTTATCCTTCCTTAGAAAAAGGAATACCAAATAACCTAAGAAGCTCTCGACTATGTTCCTTAGATTTACTATTTTTAATTACTATATTAATATTCATCCCTTGGATACGAGAGACTTTATCATAATCTATTTCAGGGAAAATTGTCTGTTCATTAAGACCTAAACTAAAATTACCTTTTTCATCAAAGGCATTAGGAGAAACTCCTCTAAAATCTCTAATACGGGGAAGAGCTACATTTATTAATCTATCTAAAAATTCGTACATTCTATCCCTTCTTAGAGTAACTTTACAACCAATAGGATTGCCCTTTTTTATTTTAAAGTTAGCTACTGCTTTTTTAGCCCGGCAGATAATCGGTCTTTGTCCGGCAATTAAACTAAGCTCTTCCATCGCTTTGTCCAATATCTTTATATCTGTAATTGCCTCTCCTATCCCCATATTTATAACAATTTTTTCTAAACAGGGGACCTCCATTAAATTCTTAAATCCAAATTTCTTCATTAATTCAGGAACAATTTCATTTCTATATTTTTCCAAAAGCCTTGGTTTCATTTCTAAATTATAGCGTTACATTTTTTACAGATTCTTACCTTCGTTTTATCTTCCAAAAATTTAAATCCTACACGTGTAGGATGACCACAACTACTACATATCAACATAAGTTTTGAGATATAAAGAGGGGCCTCTATAGAAACAATACCTCCCCGTTGTTCTGTTGAACGAGGACGCATGGCTTTCTTCACCATATTTATTCTTTCTACAATCGCACGTTTCTCTTTAGAAAAAACCTTAAGAACCTTGCCTTTTTTACCCTTATCTTTACCCGAAAGTACTAAAACAGTATCGCCTTTTTTAATTTTAAACATTTTATACCACCTCAGGTGCTAACGAAATAATTTTGGTAAAATTCTTATCTCTCAGTTCTCTTGCTACCGGCCCAAACACGCGTGTGCCGCGCGGATTTAAAGCGTTATCAATAAAAACAATAGCATTGTGATCAAACCTCAATATCGAGCCATCAGGTCTTCTTATAGGCTGTTTTGTTCTTACGATTACTGCTTTGGCAACCTCTCCTTTTTTTATTATTGCCTCGGCCGTAGATTCTTTTACGTTTACATTAATAATATCTCCTATCTCTGCAAAGAGTCGACCTTTCCTTTTTATCACGCCGATAAAGGAAGCTTTTTTGGCACCTGTATTATCTGCTACTTCAAGTATTGTTCTTAAACGTATCATCTCGCTCGCTCTCCCTTTCTTTTAATCTAAGATCGTCTATTCCCTCTCTTGCCTTTTTAATAATCTCCACTAATCTGAAATATTTCTCTTTAGAAATTGGCCGTGTCTCTCGGATTCTTACTATATCTCCTATGTTAGCAATATTTTTTTCATCGTGCACCTTAAACTTTTTGTACTTTCTAATCACCCTTTTATAACGCGGATGTTTTACTCTATACATCACACTTACTACAATGGTTTTTTGCATTTTATTACTTATAACCTCACCAATTCGTTCTTTTTTTGCCATATTTATTCCCTCATTCTTTATTTTTGATCTTTTCTTTTATAACTGTTAAAATGCGAGCGATATCTTTACGTAATAACTTAAACATATGAGGTTTATCCACTTTGCCACTATAACGCTGCTGATTAAGTCTTAGTAAATCATCTCTCAGTTTTCTTTCTTTACTCACTAACTCTTCTATTGATAACTGTCTTAAATCTTTTGCTTTCATTACTTATATTCTACTTACAAATTTAGTTCTAAAAGGAAGTTTATAAGCAATCATATTAAAACAGCGGCGCGCATATTCTAAAGGAACCCCTCCGATTTCAAAAAGAATCCTTCCTCTTTTAACTACACATACCCAATGATCAAGTTCACCTTTGCCTTTACCCATCCTAGTTTCTGCGGGTTTTTTAGTAACTGAGTGATCAGGAAATACCCTTATCCAAAATTTCCCGCCCTTTCTTAACTGTCTTGCTAAAGTAACCCGGCAAGCCTCTATCTGACGATTAGTAAACCATGCATTTTCTAAAGCCTTAAGTCCAAACTCTCCAAAGTTTATTTGATTTGATCGCGTCGCTACACCTTTTCTTACGCCACGTTGTAACTTACGAAATTTTACTCTCTTAGGCATCATCACCATAAGTTACTCTGCCTCCTCCATTTCTTCCTTTTCTTCTTTCTTCAAAAGAGCATCACCTTTATAAACCCAAACCTTTACGCCAATTAAACCATAAGTAGTAAGACTCTCCGCAAAACCATAATCAATATCTGCCCTTAAAGTCTGTAGAGGTATCTTACCCTCTTTGTATGTTTCTGAACGCGAGATCTCCGCTCCCGCCAGTCTTCCTGAAACAATAATCTTTATTCCTTCCACACCTCCTGCCATTGCTTGTTCAATAGCTCTTTTAACGGCACGACGATAATTTACTCTTTTTTGAATTTGAAAAGCGATGTTCTCTGCTATTAACTCTGCTTCTATCTCTGGCTTTTCTATTTCTTTACGTTCAACTACTACTTCTTTTCCAGTAATATTACCCAACTCATCAATAAGGCGTTTTATATCTGCACCATGACGACCAATGATCACACCGGGTCTAGCAGTATAAATAATTACCCTCACTTTATCACTGAGCCTTTCTATAAATATATCAGAGATAGCCGCCTGTTTATAATTATCTTTTATGAATTTACGAATATGATAATCTTCTTCCACAAAACGAGTGTATTGATCCTTTTTAGCAAACCATTGAGATCTCCATGGCTTTATAAAACCAACCCTCTGAATATAAGGATGAACTTTTTGTCCCATTTTATATATTTTTAAGTTCCAATTCTATTCGAATATGAGATGTTCGTCTAAGTATAGGATTGGCTCTCCCGAAAGCCGCTGCTTTATAACGTTTCCACATCGGACCTTTGTTACATATAACCTTATAAACATATAACTGTTCGGGTTTAAAACCTTTCTGTCGGGCATTAGCAACAGCAGATCTTAATAACTTCAAAAGATACTCTTTGGGTCTTTTGTTTAAATTCAAAAGCAAAGCCTCTGCTTCCAATACATCTTTCCCTTTAATCAAATCCAAAACCTGTCTCACTTTTGTAGGTGAAATTCTTATATAACGTGCTTGTGCTTTAACTAACATTTTAAAAATTAAGTTTTCTCAGGAGCTTTCTTTGCTTTTACACCACCGTGTTTCCGAAATATCCGCGTAGGAGCAAATTCTCCTAACTTATGGCCTACCATATTTTCGGTAATAAATACTGGAACATGCTTTCTCCCATCATAAACTCCAATAGTTAAACCTACAAACTCAGGAGTAATCATAGATCTTCTTGACCAGGTTTGAATTATCTGACGTAGACCTGACTGTTTTACTTTAAGAATCTTTTTAAATAATTTTGGATCGACAAAGGGTCCTTTCTTTAGAGAACGTGCCATTTTTTATTTTCTCCTTTTCAAAATAAATTTATCAGAATACTTCCCTTTTTTTCTCGTCTTGAAACCTTTCGTAGATTTACCCCAAGGAGAAACAGGATGAGGATTACCCTGACCAGATTTACCCTCTCCTCCTCCATGAGGATGATCCACAGGATTCATTGCCAAACCTCTTACCGTTGGCCTTATTCCTAACCATCTACTCCTACCCGCCTTTCCTAAGGATTGACTGGAATGTTCAACATTACCCAACTGTCCAATTGTTGCGCGACAATCCAAAGGAATTAGTCTTATTTCTCCCGATGGTAATTTTATATGACAGTAATCTCCTTCTTTAGCCATAATCTGCGCACAACCTCCAGCGCTACGTACAAGCTGTCCGCCTTTCCCTTTCACCAATTCAACATTATGAATCAGGGTTCCTAAAGGAATGTTTCTTAAAGGAAAACAATTGCCTACCTTCAACTCTATTTCTGATTTCTCTGAAGAAATCACCTCATCTCCCACTTTTAATCCTAAAGGGGCTAAAATATATCTTCTTTCTTTATCAGGATATTCCACTAAGGCAATTCTCACCGAACGATTAGGATCATATTCTATAGCAATAACTTTCCCCTTCGCATCTAGTTTATCACGTTTAAAATCAATAATTCTGTACATTCGTTTATGGCCACCACCTCGATGTCGTACCGTAATTCTACCATCCGCATTTCTCCCTCCACTTTTCTTTAAAGGTACAATCAATGATTTCTCGGGTTGCTTTTTGTTAATTTCCGAAAAATCACTCAAAATAGTCCAGCGAAGAGAAGGAGTTGTTGGTCTAAATTTCTTCAATCCCATTTTAACTTACCTCTATCTTATGCCCTTCTTTGAGGGTAACTACCGCTTTTTTTATCTGAGGAGTCCTGCCTTCTTGAAAACGTATTCTCTTGGTTTTACCTTCATATATTAAAGTATTAACTTTCTCTACTTTAACATTGTAAATCTGTTCTATTGCTTTTTTTATTTGAATTTTATTGGCATATCTATCTACTAAAAATAAATATTTGTTTTGCATTTCATAAAAGGTAGTAGATTTTTCGGTTCTCAAAAGCGCCTTTATTATTTCGTAACCTGTCTTTCCCATGCCTCTCTTATATTTCTTCTTTTCTTTAATCTCTCTATAATTTGTTTTAAAGCCATGCGCGTAAAAACAACTTTTTTTGCTCGTAATAATTGTAGAATATTTAAATCTTTTGCTAAACCTATCTCTAAAAATCTAAGATTTTCTCCTGCTTTTTTTAAACTTACATTTGGTTTATCAATGAGAATTAAAATTCGAGAAGGCTTCGTCTTTTTTTTATAGAGATCCAGCTTAGATAACATATTTATAAGTTCTTTGGTTTTCTTAATATCTGGTTTTATATCTTCAATAATTTTTAGATTGCCTTCTTTTAATCTTGCATTTAGCCCTGATTTTACAGCGAGAAGTTTTATTTTAGATGGCAAATTATAACTATAGTCTCTTGGATGTGGTCCAAAAACTACACCTCCTCCCCTCCATAGAGGGGAACGAATTGAACCGTGTCTGGATCTACCTGTGCCTTTCTGTCTCCACGGTTTACATCCACCACCCGAAACCTCTCCCCGTGTTTTAGTGGAAGCTAACCCTTTCCTCTGATTTGCTAGATACATACATATTGCCTGATGAACAACGGCTTTATCTATTCTGCCATCAAATATTAAACTATCCAATTCTATTTTATCTACAATTTCTGCTTCTGTATTATAAACATCCAAAAAAGCCTTCTCCATCATTGGTTACTTTTCTTTTTTGCTTTTTTGATAATCACATAATTATTATTGGCTCCCGGTATTGCTCCTTTTACCAAAATAAGATTCTTATCAGGTATAATCTTTATTAATTTTAAATTTTGCACAGTAACTTTTCTTGCTCCCATATGACCGGGAAGATGATGTCCCTTCAATACCCTTCCCGGAGTAGTACTTGATCCCAAAGAACCAATCCGACGATGCGACATTGAACCGTGGGTTTTGGGACCACCCGCCCAGCCCCAACGTTTCATTCCCCCTTGGAATCCTTTTCCTTTTGAGATACCTGTTATATCCACAAAAGTTCCTTCTTTAAATATATCTACTTTTAACTCCTGACCTATTTTATATTCTTCTTTTTTTCTCTCATCAAAAGGAAGTTCTTTCATTATGCGGCAGGCAGTAACACCCGTTTTTTTAAATACCCCTAATACGGGTTTCTTTAACTTGGATTCTTTGACTTTCTCAAAACCTAAAAGCAAAGTCTTTTGATTTATCTTAATAATTGGACAGGGGCCTGCCTCAATCACTGTAACGGGAACAAAGTTACCTTTTTCGTCAAAAATCTGTGTCATTCTTATCTTCTTTCCAATCAGTCCAAACATATCTTTTAACTTCTAATTTACATCTTTATCTCTACATCTATACCTGCAGGTAAGTTAAGTTTTTTTAAAGCATCTACAGTTTTACTCGTTGGTTCAATAATCTGAATTAATCTCTTATGTGTAGAAAGTTCAAACTGTTCCCTTGATTTCTTATCAATTACAGGTGAACGTAAGACTGTATAAATTTCGCGCTTAGTAGGGAGTGGTATAGGACCGGAAGTTTTTGCTCCGGTCCGACGTACGGTATCAACAATCTCTTTTACCACCTGATCTAATAAACGGTGGTCATAGGCTTTTAATTTCAATCTAATTTTTTGTGTCATATACTTAAGATCAAGCAATTATCTCTGATACCACCCCTGCCCCTACTGTATGCCCACCTTCTCTAATAGCAAAACGAGATTCTTTTTCCATTGCAATAGGTACAATTAACTCTACCTCAATAGTGGTGTTATCACCCGGCATTATCATTTCTACACCTTCCGGAAGCTTTATGGTTCCTGTAACATCGGTAGTGCGAAAATAAAACTGTGGCCTATATCCTGAAAAGAAAGGAGTGTGCCTTCCTCCCTCTTCTTTAGTAAGAACATAAATTTGAGCCTTAAATTTAGTGTGAGGAGTAATGGACCCTGGTTTTGCTAACACCATTCCTCGTTCAAGATCTTCTTTCTCTATCCCTCTTAAAAGCAATCCCACATTATCTCCCGCTATACCTTCATCTAATGTTTTGCGGAACATTTCAATACTGGTAACTACTGTTTTACTTGACTCCGGCCTTAAACCCACAATTTCTACCTCATCGTTTACCTTTATTCTCCCTCTTTCGATTCTTCCGGTTCCTACCGTACCTCTTCCTTCAATAGTAAAAACATCCTCTACTGCCATTAAAAAGGGTTTATCTAAGTCTCTTTGAGGAAGAGGAATAAACTCATCCACTGCCTTCATTAACTCTAAGATTGCTTGACAATCAGGATGGTTAAGATCTCCTCCTGAATTCATAGCATTCAAAGCACTTCCTTTAATCACGGGGGTTTTGTCTCCCGGAAATCCGTATTTAGTAAGTAGATCTCTTACTTCCATTTCTACCAAATCGATTAACTCTTTATCTTGTACCATATCCGTTTTGTTCAAAAAAACCACCATTGCAGGAACGTTTACTTGACGAGCAAGAAGAATATGTTCACGTGTCTGAGGCATTGGACCATCAAAAGCAGAAACTACCAATATGGCTCCATCCATCTGAGCAGCACCGGTAATCATATTCTTAATATAATCAGCATGACCGGGACAATCTATATGAGCATAATGTCGATTTTCTGTTTGATATTCTACATGTGAAATATTTATAGTAACACCTCTTTCCTTCTCTTCAGGAGCATTATCAATTGAGTCGTATGTTCTTATCTCTGACAATCCCTTTTTATTCAAAACCATTGTAATAGCCGCGGTGAGTGTTGTTTTGCCGTGATCCACATGTCCGATAGTTCCAATATTCACATGGGGTTTTGTTCTTACAAATTTTTCTTTTGCCATCTTTGCACCTCCTTATTTTTTCAAATTTTCCGTGATAACACAGGTGAATATCCTAAGATAAGCTTTTCAGATATATTTGATGGCACCTCCGCATAATAGGAGGGCTCCATTGTGTAGGAACCACGCCCCTGAGTTAAAGAACGCAGTATTGTAGCATAATTAAAAGTTTCACCTAATGGAATATACGCTTTGATTTGAGAGATATTAGCCCGCCTAGAAATAGCCACTATCTTGACTCTTCGACTGTTTAGATCTCCTATTACCTGTCCTAGATACTCCTCAGGAACTATAATTTCCATCTCCATAATCGGCTCTAAAATTATAGGATCTGCTTTTTTAAGTCCTTCTTGAAAAGCTATTGCCCCTGCCATTTGAAAAGAGAACTCTGAAGAGTCAACCTCATGATAAGAGCCATCAAGTAAGGTAACCCTCACATCAATCACAGGAAAACCTATTACTATCCCATTTCTACTTGCTTCTAAAATCCCCCTCTTTATAGCAGGTATAAACTCCTTAGGAATTGCCCCACCTTTTATACGATCTTCAATTGTAATGCCTTGCCCTTTTACCTCTTGAGGAGCCATCTCAATCACCACATGGCCATATTGTCCTTTGCCTCCCGTCTGTTGTACAAATTTACCCGTAGAGATAACTTTTTTTCTTATACTTTCTCTATAACTTACTTGAGGTTGACCCACGTTTGCTTCTACATTAAACTCTCTTAAAAGACGGTCTATCATTATTTCTAAGTGCAGTTGCCCCATCCCACTAATAATCATCTGTCCTGTTTCAGAATTATAATTAACCCTAAAAGAGGGGTCTTCTTCTTCTAATTTTTTTAATGCAATAGTCAACCTCTCCTGGTCTTGTTTAGTCTTTGGTTCAATAGCCTGGGAAAGCACAGGTTCAGGGAAATGCATTCTTTCAATAATAATAGGGTCGGATTCGTCACAGAGAGTATCTCCGGTTTGAGTTTCTCTTAAACCAACCGCTGCCGCAATATCGCCACTTTCTACTCTTTCAATCATCTCTTGATGATTAGCGTGCATCCTTAATAGTTTTATAATTCTCTCTTTTACTCTTTTGGTAGCATTGTATACTAATTGGTCCGCAGAAAGAGTCCCGGAATAAACTCTTAAATAATGAATTTTTCCTACATAAGGATCCGTAGCGACTTTAAAACACAAAGCACAGAAAGGCGCCTCTACATCCGTCTCCCTTTCCTCGTATTCTTGTGTCTGTGGGTGCATTCCTTTTATAGGAGGTAAATCCAAAGGAGAAGGTAAAAATTCTACAATTGCATCCAGTAATGGTTGTATCCCTTTGTTTCTCAAAGATGAACCACACAGTACAGGAACAAAACTATTCTTTAAAGTAAGTCTGCGAATAACCTGTTTTATGCGGAAAGATTCTATATTAGGGGAATCTAAAAATATTTTCAAAAACTCCTCATCCGCCTCCGCAAGTTTCTCTAATAGAATTTTTCGATATTTGTCTACATCATCCTTGAACTTAGAAGGAACTTCTTTTATTTCCATTTCTTTGCCTAAAACATCTTTATAAACAATAAGTTTTTCTTCAATCAAATCAAAAACACCTTTAAATTCGCTATCCTCAAAATAAGGAAGCTGTACTGCTGCCACATTAGCTCCTAAATTTTTACGCATCATCTCTATGGTATTGAAAAAATCTGCCCCTTCTCTATCCATTTTATTAACGTAAGCAAGACGACTAACTCCATACCTATCTGCCTGACGCCATACCGTCTCTGATTGAGGCTCTACCCCTCCTACCCCACAAAAGACTACTATCGCTCCATCCAACACCTTTAAAGATCTTTCCACCTCTATAGTAAAATCCACATGCCCTGGAGTATCAATAATATTTATCCGATACTCCTTCCAAAAACAAGTAGTACAAGCAGAAGTAATAGTAATACCCCGTGTTTTTTCCTGAATCATCCAATCCATGGTAGCAGTACCTTCATCTACCTCACCTAACTTGTAGGTCTTCCCCGTATAAAAAAGAATTCTTTCTGTAGTAGTAGTCTTACCTGCATCAATATGAGCAATGAGCCCAATATTTCTTATCTTACCTAACGATACTTTTACCATTTTAATCTTACCATCTAAAATGTACAAATGCGCGGTTTGACTCAGCCATTTTATGTGTATCCTCTTTTTTCTTCACTGAGGGACCCTCTCCTTTATAAGCAGAAATGATTTCTTCTGCTAATTTTTCCTGCATAGGCTTCCCTTTCTTCTGTCGAGCAAAATCTCTTATCCAACGCAGTGCCAAAGAGATACCACGCTCCAATCTTACTTCTACGGGAACCTGATAAGTTGCTCCACCAATTCTCCGAGGCTTTACCTCAAGATGTGGACGCACATTCTCTACCGCCT
>JAMWCP010000036.1 GCA_023819665.1 Candidatus Omnitrophota bacterium | reverse complement strand
GATTTTAATAAAAATAAAATATCTTATAGGGTGGTGGAGAGGAAGTAGATAAAATAAACTCTGCCGATGGAATTGGCAGAGGGAAACTGCCACGCTGAAGGTGTGGCAGGATATAAAGGGAGCAGTGCAAGGAAGTCCCGATGATTATCGGGGTGTCCGAGCATGCAACTGCGATGTCATTTCTTTAAATTCCTTTCTTTTGACTGATGAATTGAATTTGGTAAAATTATAGGGACGGTTCGCAGTGGTTTTGAGAACGGAGCCAATTTGAACGATTAAGCCCTTTGGCAACTAAGTCAAAGGGCTTAATCGTCTAAATTGGCTGCCCCCCGTGGATTCGAACCACGACTACTTGGTCCAGAGCCAAGCGTCCTACCATTAGACGAGAGGGCAAATCTACCAGAGATTTTTCTGCATCCATCTATCTGTCTTAACCAGTGTATCCCAGAAATTTCGCGTATCCTCTACCATACCATAAGCAGTCTTAACCACTCCTTCTCCTAAGCCTTTAGCAGTAGCGCATCCCGTTAAACTTATAATCACAAGTAAGAGTACCCCATATCGTATTTTTAATTTATCCATCTCTTAAGCCTCCTTGTTACCTTCTCTTTTCCTAAATAATAAATTATCTCAAACAATCCTGGACCCACTGTTTTCCCTGTGAGAGCAACCCGCACCGGATGAATAAGTTGACGTGAATCTATATTAAGTTCTTTAACCACTTGGCGAAAACACAATTCAATATTGCTGATATTGAATTCTTCTAACCGCTCTAATTTTTCCAAAAATAAAAAAAACTCCTTGGACAGATCTTTCTTAAAAAATTTTTCTTGAAGTTCTTTCTCAATAGTAACTTCATCTACAAAGAAAAAATCTGCCCATTCTACAAAATCTCTTAAAGTAGAGAGACGTTCTTTATACAATTTTACCACATTTAATAAATATTCTCTATTGAGATTATCTTTACAAAGATACCCTCTTCTCATTAAAAAAGGTATGAGTTTCTCTAATAATTCCTGCTCAGGATACTTCTTTATATACTGACTATTTATCCAATTAAGTTTGTCTATATCAAATACTGCTGCAGTTTTATTTACTTCCTTTATATCAAATAATGAGACTGCTTTTTGAATATCGATCAATTCCTGATTATCCTTAGGTGACCAACTTAAAAGCAAAAGATAATTAACTAAAGCTTCAGATAAATATCCCATCTGCCGAAACTCCGAGATAGAAGTAGCACCCGTCCTTTTGGAAAGTCGACCACCTTCTTTACTTAAAATCAAAGGGATGTGTGCAAATTCCGGTAAAGGAAAGCCTAAAGCCTCATATAAAAGAACCTGTTTGGGAGTATTGGAAATATGATCATCTCCTCTAATTACATGAGTAATCCCTAAAGTAGCATCATCCACCACACACGCAAAATTATAAGTGGGGGTACCATCAGCTTTAATTAAAACCTGATCTTTTATCACTGAGGTATCAAATTCAATCTCACCATGGATGAGGTCTTTTATCTTTAACTTAGAAGGTTCTACCTTGAAAACAATTGCCTGATTTTCTTCTCGGTATGCCTTATTTTCTCTTAATAATTTCTCAGCAAATTCCTTGTATAAAGAAAGTCTCTGGCTTTGAAAATAAAGTTCATCCCACTGTATTCCCATCCATCTGATGCTCTCTAATATCTCATCTAAAAATTCTTTTTTTGAACGCTTTATATCTGTATCTTCAATGCGTAGAATAAATTTCCCTTTTTTTGCCTGGGCATATAACCAGTTAAATAAACAAGTTCTTGCGCCTCCGATATGTAAAAATCCTGTAGGTGAAGGAGCAAATCGCACCTTAACCAATTCTCATCCCCTCCTTTACTGCTTTTAAGTTTATCTCTAAAAGGGATTTTTTATCGGCAGAGATAATCTCTCTTAAGGTTTTAAAAACAGTTTCAGGTTTTAATATATTCTTCTGCTTAAGATAAACTCCCAAGGCAACCATATTAGCAATCCTTATGTCTCCTAATTTTATAGCGATCTCGGTAAAAGGAAAAGAAATTATTTTAGATTTCTTTTTATTTATATTTGAAGAAACAAGAGAACTATTTAGAATAAGAAGACCTTGGAGTTTTAAAAAAGAAATAAACCTTTTCAAGGATATTTGATTAAAAACAATCAAGGTATCTATCTCCTCTACATAGGGAGAAGGAATTTCTTCGTCAGATATACTAACCATACAGAAGGCACTTCCACCTCTTACTTCTGCTCCGTAAGAAGGAAGCCAAGTAGTAAATTTATTTTCCCGCATGGCAGATTCTGCTAAAACCTTTCCTACAAGCATTATTCCCTGACCACCTGCGCCGGCAATAATCATCTGTTCAATCATCGGGATATATCCTTTGAACTATTTAATTCTTCCTAAAGGAAACTCCTTTGTCATTACTTCTTTAATCCAATCCAAAGCCTCTTTAGGAGACATCTGCCAGTAAGTAGGACAGGGAGATAATATCTCCACTAAAGAAAAACCTCTCTTCTCTATCTGATTAAAAAATGCCTGTTTTATCGCACGCTTTGCCTTTAATACTTCTAAAGGTGCATGTAAAGAAACCCTCTCCACATACACCACCCCCTTAAGCAAAGCCAATATCTCCGAAATCTTTAATGGCCAGCCATGATAATTAGCCTCTCTTCCATACGGGGTGGTGGCAGTTTTCTGACCAATTAATGTGGTAGGTGCCATCTGACCACCCGTCATTCCATAAACCGCATTATTGATAAAGATGGCGGTAAGATTTTCTCCTCTATTGGCCGCATGTATGGTCTCATTTGTACCGATAGCCGCTAAATCTCCATCACCCTGATAGGTAAAAACAATATTTTGCGGACGGCAACGTTTTATCCCTGTGGCTACTGCCAAAGCTCTTCCATGGGCTGCTTCACAGCAATCAAAATTCCAGTAATCATAGGCAACCACCGCACAGCCTACAGGAGCTACTCCAATAACTTTTTCTCTTATATTCAGTTCATCTACAACCTCAGCGATCAATCTATGGGCAATCCCATGACCACAACCTGCACAATAATGGGTAGAGACTTTTCTTAAAGATTGAGGATGCTTAAAGATTTTTTTCATATCTTTAAACTTTCAATTTTATGGAGAATTTCTTGCTCTTTTGGAATCCCCCCTCCCCCTCTTCCTAAAAACTCTACTTTTGCCCTTCCCTCCACAGCTAACTTTACATCCTCAAGCATCTGACCATAAGACATCTCGATTACCAGAAAGATTATCCTTCTTTGACATATTCTTTCAAAAACCCTTTGTGGAAACGGCCATAAGGTTATCGGGCGAATCAAACCAATCTTTTTATTCTTTTCTCTTAATTTTTTTACCACTCCTTTGGCAATGCGTGCCATAGTACCATAGGCAACCATAATAACCTTAGCATCTTCAATATCAACTTCCTGCCAACGGCTTTCTTTCTGTTTGATTGTTTTATATTTTTTCTGCAATAAAAGATTAAGCTCTTCGATCTCTTTTTGCTTTAAGTAAAGCGATCTTATAATATGGGGAGATCTTTTTTTGCAACCTGTCAATGCCCAAGATTTAGCTTTTAGTTTTCGGTTTTTAGTTTTCAGATTATATCTATCTGACAACTGACCACTGACAACTGACAATCGAAGGGGCTCCATCATCTGCCCAAGTATACCGTCTCCTAAAATCATTACCGGGTTGCGGTATTTATCTGCTAAATCAAATGCTAAAAACATAAAATCAAATGCTTCTTGAATATTGGAAGGGGCTAAAACTATAGAGTGATAATCGCCATGCCCTCCACCTTTGGTTGCCTGAAAGTAATCGGATTGTGCAGGGAAAACATTCCCCAAACCGGGTCCTGCCCGCATAATATTTACAATTACTGCCGGAAGTTGACAGGCTGCTAAATAGGATATTCCTTCTTGTTTTAAACTTATCCCCGGACTAGATGATGAAGTCATTGCCCGAAAACCACAACTTGACGCACCCAGAACCATATTTATGGCAGAGACTTCCGATTCTGCCTGGATAAAAATCCTTTTTTCTTGAAGCATTCTTTTTGCCATATAGGCAGTTAATTCGTTCTGAGGTGTAATGGGATACCCCGCATAGAAGAAACAACCTGCCTGAATTGCTCCTTCACCAATTGCTTCATTTCCAGAAATGAGAATTTTTTCCTTTTTCATCTATACACCTCAATACAGGCATCCGGACAGATAATTGCGCACTGCATACAACCTAAACACGCATTATCTTTATCTAAAAACTCTACGTAATTTATCCCTCGCTTATTAAGTTGGAATCCCTTCTTAACCAAACCGTGGGGACAGAAATTCACACATAAAAGGCAACCTTTGCATCTTTCTTTATCAATTTTAATTTTAGCCATTATTTTTTATAACCTCTTTTATCCGCTGAGAGATTTTTTCCTTAGTTAATCCATATTTATCTAATAAAATCTCTCTTTTGCCTGAAGGCACAAACTCTGAAGAAAGACCCATTCTTATCACCGGTCTATCAAGTACCTCCATCACGGAACTCCCAAAGCCTCCTTCGATAATCCCTTCTTCAATTGTAAAAATATATTTTATAGACCTGCTTAAGTCTTTAAAAAGATGCGTATCTAAGGGGCTTATAAAACGGGCATTGAGAAGCATTCCTTTAAAACCTTCCTTCTCTAACAATTCCACTGCCTCCAAACCAGCGATAACCATACTTCCCAAGGCAATTATCACAAAATCTTCACCTTCTTTTAAAACCTCTGCCTTGCCTAATTCTATTTTTTCTGGAATTTGGAATGGGGAATTTGGAATTTTACTTTTAGGATATCTTATAGCAGCGGGTTTATTAAGATTAACTGCAAATTCTAACATCATTTCCAATTCCTTTGCATCCTTAGGTGCCATAAACACAAGATGGGGAAGATTTTTTAAGTAAGCAATATCGAATATCCCTTGATGGGTAGGACCATCTTCGCCTACAATACCTGCACGATCAATTACGAGCACCACACCTAAATTCTGAAGACAGATATCCTCAATTATCTGGTCATATGCCCGTTGTAAAAATGTAGAGTATATTGCTACTATAGGTTTTAAACCCCCGCAGGCAAGCCCCGCAGCAAAGGAGACTGCATGTTGCTCGGCAATTCCCACATCAAAGAATCTTTCTGGAAAGTTATCCCTAAATCTATCCAGCCCTGTTCCTGCCGGCATAGCCGCGGTTATAGCCACAATCTTAGAATTCTCTTTAGCTAAGGCGATTAATTTTTTACTGAAGATCTCCGTATAGGTAGGAATGTTGTCGGTGATTTTAGGTTTACCTGTTTCTATCTCAAAAGGTAAAGCGCTGTGAAACCTTACAGGATCTTCTTCTGCAGGTAGGTAGCCTTTACCTTTTTTGGTGACCACATGCAGTATTCTTGGACCGCTTAAGTTAAAGATATTTTTTAAGGTAGGGATTATTATTTCTAAATTATGTCCATCAATCGGACCAAAATAACGAAAACCTAATTCTTCAAAAAATATTCCCGGAATAAATAACCCCTTTAACGCCTCTTCGAATTTATCCACTAATTTTAACAACCGACTTCCTTTGGGGATCCTACTTCTTATAAATTGCTCTAAAGACTGCCGAAAACGGTTATATATAGGTAAAGAGATGAATTTATTTATATAAGTACTTAAGGCACCCACATTGGGAGAGATGGATAATTCATTGGTATTTAAAATTACCAGGAGGTCTTTTTTTAGATGTCCAGCATTATTCAATCCTTCAAAACAAACTCCACCGGATAAACTACCATCACCGATCACTGCTACTACCTTAAAGGGCTTTGTTTCTTTCAATAAATCTCTAGCACATACAAGTCCCAAAGCCAAAGAGACAGCCACAGAGCTGTGTCCGGTGGTAAACACATCGTATATGGATTCTTCTTTAGAAGGAAAACCACTTATCCCACCGTACTGTCTTAAAGTAGAAAAATCTTTGTTTCTTGCTGTAAGAAGTTTATGTGCATACGCTTGATGCCCAACATCAAATATAATTTTATCATAAGGTAAGTCGAGGCAATAATGCAAGGCAACAATAAGTTCTACTGCCCCTAAACTTGAAGCGAGATGTCCTCCGGTTATAGAAACTACTTCGATGATGCGTCGTCTTATTTCTTGACAGAGAATAACCAAATTGGGTAAGGACAATTTCTTTAAATCCTCAGGGTCTTGAATATTCTCAAGAAACATAATCTACCTTAACCACTTCGTTCATTCTTTTCTTAAGATTAACAATTCCACGCTATAAGGAGTAAGCTCTAAACTCTCCTGATAATCCTGTGAAGAATCAATTATCTTTTCTTCTATCACAGAAAAAACACAATCCCAACTACACTGCTGATTTATAGAATAACGTTGATAGAGATAATTTCCTTTAAGATTTATCAGATTTAACCTGAGATATCTTTTTTTATCTTTAAAAAAATTTGCCTTACGTTGTAATTCTTTTGCTTTTTTAAAAATACTTCTAAATTTATCACTCATAGAGATTCTATTTAGAGGAACCTTATCTTCTATAAGACTATCTAACTCTAAAGATTTAAAAAGTTGTACAATCAGTCTTCTGTCTTTTTCGTTTAATGAACTAAGATTGCGCAAGATATAATTCTTACCTAAATGAGGGTCAATATAATTAGAAATCAAAATTATAATATCGGAGTTCCTTCTTGTAACTAAAATCTGTACAAACTCATCCAAAGAAAAAAAACCGTACATCTTATCTCCCAAGAGATTTAAGAATAAAAAAAGGTTGTATATGGACTTGGCATTACTGAACAGAGGATTGTTAGAGGAGTAAGAAAACAGACCGCGGTTTATATTTATTCCTTCTTTATTATCCCGAAAATCTTCTAAACAAAAATATATCTGATAATCTATACCTGCTTCAAACATTCCTTTTAGTCGCTGAGGAATAAAACTAGAAACGATATATGAACTCTCGGCTCTTTCTTTTGTCCAATTTGAACCATTATCATAATTCCACTCACTGATTATCAAAGGAATATCTCTATTCATATGAAAATAATTAAGCCAATCACGAATGAGATGTGCAGGATATTTCCAATATACGGTTATCTCCTTTTCTAAGAGAGGATCATCACTAAAAGCATGCCAACTGATAAAATCAAGAGGTAGATTCTTCTGATGGCAAAATTTTATCAGTTCGTAAATAAGACTATTCTCTGCAGAAAAAATTGTATTCTTACCAAAATTTCGAAACCAACTACTACTTCCCGGTCCTCCGATAGGAATATGGAGATTATTTTCGTTCTCCAATTCTTTTATCGCCTTAGCAGTTACTTCGTACAACTGAAAGTAGTCCTTTTTTGTACCTAAAAAGAAATCTTCGCTATCAGGTGCTGACCATACTTCATACCATATGTTATATCGTTTTTTAATACTAAAATAACGAATAATTTCTTTTATGTATTTTTGCCAGTATTTAAAATCCAAAGGTGGGCTCTTTTTATCCAAAACCTTACCCCAACCAGGTGGCACACCATAAATAACCAGCATAACTTTACCTCCTGCTTCAGAGATAGCTTTAATTATCTTCTCATAATTAGAAAAAATCTCTCTCTGCAAAGTAGAATCATGTCTTACACTTTCTATTTCCCAGAGATTAAAATAGAAACGAAAAAAACCTTTATTAAAACCAATCTCAGACTGCCAGCGAGAGATGACTTCTTTATTAGCAAGATGATATGGCCAATTTACCTCTGTATGATAACCCCTACCACTCAAATCTACAGAGGGAGAAAACAAAGGAGGTAATTCCTTAGGCTTAGAGTTCAAATCCAATTTAAATTCCAGATCTTTTACTTGAGCAAAACCACTATGAATATAAAAACTTATAACAAAAAATAAAAGTAACCTTAAAAATAGTCTTCTTAATAAATAATTTGGTACTCTATTCAACTTATTAGGATAATTTTTTTTGAATTCTTTGAATAGAAATTGCCTTGGCATTTCTTTCATCTATCTGTACTAATACCGCTTTTAGACTCACATTTTCCGTAGCTATCTCAAAGCGCTGTGGTACAGAAGTGATAAATCTCTTAAGCACATCATCTATTCTTCTGCCAATAACCGAATCATCAGCACCACACATTCCTACATCTGTAATATAAGCTGTTCCTTTGGGTAGAATCCTCTCGTCAGCAGTCTGAATATGAGTATGCGTACCTACTACACAAGAAACCAAACCATCTAAATACCAACCCATGGCCATCTTCTCAGAAGTAGCCTCTGCATGCATATCTACAAAGATTATTTTAGTATCACGGGAAATCTTCTCTATCTCTGCTATAACTCTTTGAAAAGGACAATCTACGGGTTCCATAAAAACTCTACCCAGAAGATTTATTACCCCGATCTTAATCTCTTTATCTCTAAGTTTATATACGCCACTGCCATTACCCGGAGCAAAGCTAGGAAGATTAAGTGGCCTTAAAATACGTGCATCCTTATCAATAATTTCAAAAATTTCTTTCTTTCTCCAAATATGATCTCCCGAAGTAATTACATCTATCCCATAATCAAACAATTCCATACATACCCGCGGAGTGATACCTGAACCGCCGGCAGCATTCTCAGCATTAACAATTACAAAATCTAAGGTATACTCTTTTTTAAGAATAGGTAATAAATTCTTTACCACTTCTCTCCCTGGAGAACCTACTATATCGCCAAGAAATAAAATATTCATAAATTTTATCTCACTTAGCGTATTCGATCACTCGTGTTTCTCTAATCACTGTTACTTTAATTTGACCAGAATATTCCATATCCTCTTCAATCTTTTTCTTTATTTCTCTTGCTAAATTAACCATCTCTGCATCCGATATTTTATCTGGTTGAACAATTACACGAATTTCTCTACCTGCCTGAATAGCATAGGATTTCTCCACCCCTTTAAATAAATTAGCAATTGTCTCTAATTTTTCCAGACGTTTTATAAAGGTTTCTAATGTTTCTTTTCTTGCTCCCGGTCGACTAGCACTGATAGCATCGGCGGCACAAGCCAAAACTCCATAGATATTTTTAAATGGCTCTTCTTCATGGTGAGCCTCGATTGCATAAATCACTTCAGGTAATTCCCCAAATTTTCTCGCCAGCTCGGCGCCAATCTTAGCATGCGTTCCTTCTATCTGATGATCCACTGCTTTACCTATATCATGTAAGAGCCCAATCCGACGTGCCAACCGCCAATCTAAATTTAACTCTGAAGCCATTATCCCCAAAAGATAGGCAACCTCTTTCGCATGCTGCAATGCGTTTTGTCCAAAACTCGTACGGTACTTTAAGCGGCCTAAAAGTCTGATTAATTCTGGATGTAAACCGGTAATACCTACTTCTACGAGTGTACGTTCTCCTTCCTCTTTTATTTGCTCCTCCAGCTCTTTTGTAGTTTTCTCTACAATCTCCTCAATTCTTGCGGGATGAATGCGTCCATCCGTAATTAATCTCTCCAATGAAATACGCGCAATCTCTCTTCTAACAGGATCGAAAGCAGAGAGAGTTACTGCTTCAGGAGTATCATCAATAATCACATCCACACCGGTAGCCATCTCTAACGCCCGAATATTTCTCCCCTCTCTACCAATAATCCTTCCTTTCATCTCTTCATTAGGAAGATTCACTACGCTTATAGTAGACTCTACAGTATGTTCTACCGCACATCTCTGTATAGCCAAACTTATAATCTCTTTAGCTTTCTTATCTGCCTGTTGAAATAACTCCTCTTCCATTTTTTTAATAAGTGCGGCTTTTTCTACATTTAATTCTTCATTCAAACGCATCAGAAGAATCTTTTTTGCCTCTTCAGGAGATAAAGAAGAGATTTTCTGAAGACGTTCTTTTTCTTCATTGATAAGTTGTATAAGTTGATTCTCTTTGTTCTTTATAGATTCTTCTTGACGCGCTACACCCTCTAAACGCGTCTCGGCTTCTTTTTCTTTCCTTTCTATTATTTCAAGCCGACGTTCAAGATTCTCTTCTTTTACGGTGAGTCTTTTCTCCAATTCAGCTAATTCCTGTCTCCTCTCTTTAGTCTGTTGTTCAAATTCCTGGCGCAATCTTAAAAATTCTTCTTTTGTTTCTATCTCTAATTCTCTACGTCTATTCTCTATCTGTCTATTTGCTTCTTCTATAATTTCTTTTGCTTTAATCTCTGCGCTCTTTATTCTCTTCTCAGCTATCTCTTTTCTCAAAATATAACCCGTATATAAACTAACTATACAGACAAAGATAGTTGAAATCACGTACCACATTTATCCCAACCTCCTTAAACTAAAATCTTTTAAGACTTAGGCAAAGAGTACTTTGCTGACAGGCACATCTTGAGGCAAGACAGGCACACGGGGAACTAATTGAAAATCAAATGCAAGACCAAGGGAAACTGTTTTTTTAGGAAGAGTTTTAAGAAAATAGTCATAATAGCCTTTTCCTCTACCCAAACGTCTACCTTCTCTGTCAAAAGCTACACCCGGAACAACTACTAAATCTAAATTCTTTACGGACAAAGGTACTTCTTTACAAGGTTTCTTTATTCCATAAGGTCCTTTTTTAAACCTTGTGTTGAGACCTATCTTACAAGGAATTATCTTTTTCTCTTTTTTTCTACATACAGGAACTGCTATAATCTTGCCTCTTTTTATCGCCTCTGCAATCATCTCTTTTGTCTCCACCTCTCCGTCGTAAGCCAAATAGAACATTATCCTCTTTGCCTTTTTAAAAACATCTAATCGGAAAAGCTTATTCTTTATTATTCTACTCTTTTTTAGTCGTTCCTCCTCTCTTTGGCTTCTTAATATAGACAAAATTTTACTACGCAGTCTTTCTTTTGTCAACATCTTTAAAGTTTATAATAAACTTTTATTTTAAAAAAATCAATCTATGAGGATGAAGGGATTTCCTAAAATCTCTCGGCATATGAGTCTTCTGTAAATTGCAAAGTTTATCTCTGCTTTGCATTTCTTTATAAATCAAAACCCAAACACAATCTCTT
>JAMWCP010000035.1 GCA_023819665.1 Candidatus Omnitrophota bacterium | reverse complement strand
TTTAATCTGAAATAAAGCCTAGATATGTTCCGATAGAGTTCAACTGAGGTTGGGTCATGCTTAATGGCTGATTGATAGATTTTCACCGCCTCTTCGAACTTCCCTTGATTTTCTAATCTCGAAGCCTCGATGAAGAGATCATAGGCCGAAGCCCGGGTCGAATCGTTTTGAGTTAAAAGAGACAGGATTAAAATTGTAAGCCAAGGCATAGGATACCGAGTCGGTTAGGTGCTTTTAGTGGATCGTTGACATAAAGATAATAATCGTAGAAAATGTTGAATGTCCCTTTTGGGGTTCGATAACAACCCTGGGCACGAATTCGGTGATTATGATAGAAACCACCCCACATCCGGTGGTTGAAATCGAGAAAGAGCCCGGCACGCAGGCTGATCGATCGATACTGGAATAGGGACTGGTTGACCTCGAGTAAAAAGTCGTGGCGGTAGTCAGTCCCCCAGTTCATCCATTTATAAAACTGCCACTGGGGATAAAAACCGTATTCGATCCGCCAGGAAAGGATTGGTTCTCTTTTGAGAAAATTCCGCAGATGATGTTCTGTTGACATAATCCCCAGACGAATTCGGTTGAAGACCGGGGCACTGGGATTTTCAATATCAACAAAATGGACACAGTCGTGGATAAGCCGACCGGTGAAGATAAAGGTATTGAGGCTGAGATCTAAGCCGGGGATGATATAATAGTGAAGAAATTTAGGGTCGAATGTTACCCCCTCTTCCTGACCAGAAGCCATATCAAGATCATGTCGATACTCGATGGAAAAGTGAAGATCGCCGAATTTAAAAAGGTCAGCATAGAGATCAATAGTTGCATCGATATTGTAACGCTTACTGAGTCCAGAATACTTACCTATCCAGCCATAACCGTGCACTTCCATCGGGAACTGGATAGTGATGAAGAATAAGATAATTACCATCTTGCTTCCTGGAGTGGAAGGGCAAAAAGGTCGTATTTCTTAAAGCCTTTGATCAGCGCGGTGTAGAATTTACCAATCCTCAGATTTTGACCGGATACGAAGATCTTTCCATCGATCTCTGGCGCCTCGGACTGGGATCGGCCAAAATACCGTTTTCGGTTATAACCGTCAATAATCACAATAATTTTTTGACCGATCCTGCTTCGATTCTTTTCCCGGGTATTTTTGATCTGGAGATCAGCAAATTGACGGAGGCGCTCGTCAATCCTGCAATCGGGCAGGGGTTGTAGTTTTGCCGCTTCAGTCCCTATCTCACGATAGTAAGGAAAATAACCAATATGGTCAAAGTGTCCCTCCCCGATGAACTCAAGGAGCTCATTAAACTCCTGCGGTTTTTCAGTTGGAAAGCCGATGATCACTGTGGTCCGCAATTTCATATCAGGGATTCTCTTCAGTTTCTCCACCAATTTTTCAATCGTCTTTCGATTATAGCGCCGCCTCATAAGTTTCAAAATTCGATCACTGATATGCTGAATCGGTATATCAAGATATTTGCAGACTTTAGGATTTGAGCCGATTGTATCGATTAGCCGGTCATCGATATGGGCAGGATGGGCATAGAGAATCCTCAACCACTTAATACCATCTATACAAGAAAGTTTATCGACTAAATGGGCCAGAAGAGGTTTTCCTCCATTGAGATCAGTCCCATAACCAGCAGTATCCTGTCCCACCAGGATTAATTCTTTAATACCCAGTTCGGTCAGTTGAGTTGCTTCATTCACAATTGACCCCAGGGCCCGGCTCTGTAACGGTCCTCTTATTTGAGGAATGGTGCAGTACGAACAGCGATTACTGCAACCCTCAGCGATTTTGAGATAGGCATAATGTCTGGGTGTCGAGATAAGGCGAGTTTCATCAGAAGGAGAAGGGCTGTCAGTAATGAGATTTGCGATTGATCCTTCTTCTTTTATTTTTAACCAGTCATCAACTTCCGGAAAATGTTTGACCAGTTTATCTTTTAATCGATTAACCAGACAACCACAGATTAATAATTTGCGGTTCGGTCTCTTCCTTTTCCATAAAATTAATTTTTTAATCTCGGTAATCGATTCTTCGATCGCCGGTTTTATAAATCCGCAAGTATTAAGAATCATCACCTGGGCATCATCAGCTGTATCAGTGAAGACCAGCCCGGCCTGACTTAATTGGGCAGCAATCTTCTCGCTATCAACCAAATTTTTTGGACAGCCTAATGATTTAATTGAAAAGGTCATACTGCAGGTAACATCTTGGCGGTGGCAGTCGCAATAATTGTGCCATCATCTTTTTTTAATACATGTTCTTTAAAATAGATATGCGTTCCTGAATTAACCTCTCGAGAAAGCAATACTATTTTTCTATCCTCTCCTCCTACTTCTTTCCAGTTGGTAATTTTACCGGTAAAAATCTCTCTTAATTCCTGAAGAGTAAGTTTTTCTAGAGGATTTGCGGGATTGATTACTACCGCCAAACCATCCAGCGCAACCTTTACTTCATACGGCTCAATCCCTTTTTCTCTTGCCATTTCTTTTTCTTTATCTTTAATCTGACGGGAAGAGGAAGCAATATCAGAAGTTCCGCTGATAAGACTGGCAATCCCTGTACCTGAACCACCACCCGTCACTGCAATAAAAACATCTGGCTTTTTCTGCATATAGGCCTCTGCCCATGCTTGCACCAGATTTACCATAGTATCTGAGCCTTTGATCTGAATAACATTCTTTGTTTTTTGCTGAGAGTAAATTTTAGGGGGAAAGATAAAGAAGAGCAGAGAAAGAATCAAAAAACCTATATTCTTGCGGAACATAAATCTATTATAATCCTTTTTTAATGATGTACTCTATTAAATCTACTACTCTGCAAGAATAACCCCACTCATTATCATACCAACCTAAGATCTTAACCAGGCGAGGGGAAATCACACGGGTAAGTTCTACATCCAAAATACAGGAATAAGTATTTCCCACAAAATCATGGGAAACCAAAGGTACCTCACAGTACATAAGAATTCCTTTTAGGTTAGTCTCCGCCGCTCTTTTGAAAGCAGAGTTAACATCTTCTACAGTAACATCCCTTTCTAATTCACAGGTTAAATCCGTTAGAGAAACCGTCGGGGTAGGTACCCTTATGGCTAAACCGTCCATTTTTCCTTTTAACTCTGGGATTACTTTTCCAATTGCTTTAGCTGCACCGGTGGTAGTAGGAATCATAGAGAGTGCAGCTGCCCGCGCACGTCTTAAATCCTTATGGGGTAAATCTAAAATCCTCTGGTCATTGGTATAAGAATGAATCGTCGTCATTAGACCATACTTTATTCCAAAATTATCTAAAAGTACTTTTGCCATAGGAGCTAAACAGTTAGTTGTACAGGAGGCGTTAGAAATAACATTATGCTTTTGGGGATCATACATCTTCTCATTCACACCTAATACAATAGTAACATCTTCTCCTTTAGAAGGTGCCGTAATAATTACCTTTTTTGCTTTTCCAGATTGGATATGAAGTTCTGCTTTTTCTCTATCGGTGAAGACACCGCTTGATTCAACTACAATTTCAACCCCTAAGTCTCGCCAAGGAATCTGTTCAGGGGATTTATAACTCAATACTTTAATTTCCTTTCCGTTTATAATCAATGAATTTTCTTTTACCTCTATCTTTGCTGAGAATTCCCCAAAGTTAGAATCGTATTTTAAAAGATGTGCCAACACCGCCGGATCGATAGGTAAATCGTTTACCGCTACAAATTCTATATCTGAGCTATTAAATCCTGCTCGAAGAACAAGCCTTCCGATTCGTCCAAAACCATTAATCCCTACTTTGGTCATCATAAACACCTCCTTAAACTTTTTTAAAATATTGTGCAGCTAACTCGGGAGGGGTAGATACAATATAAAAACCTGTCCCCCATTCAAAACCCGCCACACGCGTAAGTTTTGGCATAAATTCAATATGCCAGTGATAAGCATCTATTTGCCAGCCATCTAAAGGTGTAGTATGAATAATAAAATTATAAGCAGGCGTACCAAATAAATTTTTAAGCTTATTTAATAGATCTTTCAATATCGTAGCTAAATGAGGAATTTCCTCAGGTAGAATATGACAGAAATAAGGATTATGTTTTTTAGGTAAAATCCAAACTTCAAAAGGAAAACGGGAAACATAAGGACAGAAGGCAAGAAAATGTTTATTCTCTAAAATTACTCTTTCCTTTTCAGAGATTTCCTGTCTTAACATATCACAGAATATACATCTTTCTCTATAATCAAAATATCTCTGAGCCCCTTTTAATTCTTCTAAAACATTTTTGGGTACCATCGGTAAAGCGATAATTTGAGAATGTGGATGCTCAAGAGATGCGCCTGCAGAAGGACCATAGTTTTTAAAAATCATGATATAACGAAAACGCTTGTCCTTTATTAGATCAAACGCTCTTCTGCACCACATATGGATAATATTTTCTACTTCAGAATTAAGTAGATCCCCTATGTCTTTATAATGATACGGAGTTTCAATTACTACTTCATGTGCTCCTATTCCATTAGACATATCGTATATACCTATACCCTCACGATTAAGATCTCCTTCAATCTGTAATGCAGGAAATTTATTAGGTACCACCCTTACCTGCCAGCCCGAAGTATTAGGAGAAGTGGAAGTCTGACGGATTGCCTCTATCTCTGGGGGGGTTAATCCTTCATTGCCATAACAGAAAGGACATTCTCCCCGCCGCCACTGATGTTCCTCTTTTTCAAAATCTTGCGGAGCTGCAGGATAATCCGTATCTACAATTACCCATCTACCTATAACAGGATCGCGTCTTAATTCTGACATATTAAATTGAGATTTCTCTTAAAAACTTAGCACAATCTTCAGGTAAAATAGGACAGATATAGAAACCTGTCCCCCATTCAAAACCCGCCACGCGGGTAAGCCTCGGCATAATTTCAATGTGCCAATGATAATCGTACTCAATGGTACGCCAGTAACCTATTTTCTCTCTTCTAAAGGGAGCGGTATGTAAGACATAGTTGTATGAAGGATCGTTTAAGCCATTTTTTATTTTTAAAAGAACAAGCTTCAAAATCTTAGCTAAGTCTTTCTTTTCTTGTTCTCCTAAACTTACAAAATCACAATTATGTCTTTTGGGTAAAATCCAAACTTCAAAAGGAAAACGCGCAGCAAAAGGAACAATAGCAATAAAACCATCTACATCTAAGACAAGTCTATCTTTTTCTTTTAGTTCTTGCTTAATCAAATCACAAAATATACATCGTTCATGGTGTTCATAATAATGTTGAGCACCTACTAATTCTTCCTTTACCCTTTTAGGATTTACGGGGGTAGCGATTAACTGAGATCGAGTATGTTTTATTTTCCCTCCCCCGGCAATCCACCCATAATTTTTAAAAATCAAAACATATTTAAAACGGATATCTCTCTCTAAATCTTCAATTCTGTTCTTATAAGCAGTGAGTACATTAACGATTTCGTTCTCTGATAGATCACATATATTAGCAATATGACGGGGTGTTTCTACAATTATTTCATGCGCCCCAATTCCATTCATCCAGTCGTAAATGCCTTTGCCTTGACGTTCCAATTCCCCTTCTATCCTTAAAAAAGGCCGAATACTTGGAACAACTCTCACCTGCCAACCTTCTTTGTTGGGAAGACTACCTTCTTTTCTTATAACAAAGATCTCAGGAGAGGTATGAGATTCTTGTCCTTCACAGAAAGGACAGAATTTTTCCGGTGGTTCCTCAGACAGAGATCCAAACTGATCCGGTCTTTTTGCTCTCTCCGAAGAAATAATCACCCACCGTCCAATAATAGGATCTTTTCTTAACTGTGGCATAATCTGTTTTATTTAATTGCTCAATTATAACATATAATATTTTTTATGCAAATAATTTTTATCCTAAAATTTCACCTTTTTTAATCTTATATCCACAGATGAATTCGCTTGCCGTCATCCTCTTTTTCCCCTCTAATTGAAGCTCTTTTATTAATAGTTTACTTTTTCTACAATTAACTATTATTGCCTTTGGCATAATATCGGTTATCTGACCAGGTAAATAATCTGATTCTAACTGTGGTTCAGATAGATACTCTGCTTTATATATCTTTAATAACTTATCATTATAATAGGTAAAAGCAGATGGCCAACCGTAACAACCACGAATAAGGTTATAGATCTCCTCTGCAGACTTACTCCAGTCAATCAAACCATCTCTCTTTTTTAGTTTAGGAGCAAAAGTTGCTTCTTTATCATTTTGTGGTAAAAGAAACAAATTGTTATTTTCTATATTCTCTATTACTTGGATTAATAATTCCTTTCCCAAATAAGCTATTTTTTTTTCTAAACTTGAAGCATCGTCAGTTATATCAATATCTATTTTTCTTTGCAGGATAATAGGTCCCGCATCCAACTTCTCCACCATTTTTATAATACTGATACCTGTCTCTTTCTCTCCTTTTATAATTGCCCAATTTATAGGTGCTGCACCGCGATATTTAGGTAAAAGTGAGGCATGTACATTTATAGAAAAAAGTTTCGGTATCTCTAAGATTTCTTTAGAAATTATCTGACCAAAGGAAACCACCACAAACAGATCCGCTTTAAGTTTTTCTAAAGTCTCTTTCGAATGCACACTGTTTATATTATCAAATTGGTATACTTTAATATTGTTTTTTAAGCAGAACTCTTTTACAGGGGTTATAGAAAGTTTCAATCCCCTTCCTTTTGGTTTATCTGTTACAGTAATTACCGTAAGAACATCATTTCTTTTATTAAAAAGATGCTCTAAAAAATAGAGACTAAAATTAGAACTTCCAAAAAATACGATATTCATAATTAATCAATTTCTACATTTATCACTATATTGGCAAAATTGATTTTCCTTAAATTCTTTTTTAAAAAAAAATTAAGTCTCTCAGGCGAATCCGCACTTAACATTATCTGCCAGATATAATTATCTCTTAATCTTAAAGGAGTGTGTGAAAAACATGAAATTACTCTAATATCTTTATGTTTGTTTGTTTTCTTTAATTTTTTAAAGAGTAGTTCAGCCTTTGCTTTTACTCTCTCTACATTTATTCCTTTTAATTTTATTAAGGCAAGATGTTTTATAGGTGGAAGTTTCAATTGTTTCCTTAGGGCTATCTCTTTATTATAAAATATATTTATATCTTTATTTTTGATAGCCTCAAAGCAATAATGATTAGAAATCTCAGTCTGAATAAGTAATCTTTTTGGCTGTAAGGTTAATAATTTTAATAAAATATAAAATGTATCTTCTGCAGCACGAAAATCAATTCGATTTAAGATATTGTCTACCGATAGAACTACGATAGAATTTATGCTATTAATCTTTGTTCTAAATACTGCTTCAGTAGAAACAAGGAAATCTATATTTTCTAAGGTGAGCTTTCTTCCGCATTCATATCTTAAAATTCTTGCCTCAGGATAAAATAAAGAAAGTTTACTTTCCAACTTTTCCGTTCCTACACCACTGTACCGAATATAACTAGAATTGCAATCCGGACATATCTTTGTAGGTAATATACGATAGTTGCAGTAACGACAAGATAAGATCTTTTCTTTAAAGTAATAGACCAGATTAATATCGCATCTGGGACATTTTAAAACTTTTCTACAATGCGGACAAAAAATAAAAGTAGAAAATCCCTTTTTATTTAAAAATATCAATACTTTATCTTTATTTTGCAGTGATTGCCTCAAAAATTCACTTAAGGGATAAGAAAATAAAATTCCTCCTTTTTTAGGATATACTTCTCTTTTAGTATCTACTATAACTAAAGAAGGAAAATCCTCTCTTTTTAATAATAGATAATTAATCTTTCTCTTTCTTACTAAATACAGAGACTCTAACGAAGGGCTTATATCAGAAAGCACAAGTTCTATCTTCTCCAATTTTACTCTCATTATTGCCACGTTACGACTATGATAATAAGGACTTTGTTCTTCTTTGTAAGAAGGATTGTTCTCTTCATCCATAATAATTAAACCTAAATTGGAAAACGGTAAAAATACCGCCATCCGTGTTCCTATCGCAATTCTTGCCTCGCCATTTTTTACTTTTTGCCAGGCTAAAAGATTAAGACTATCTTTCTGTTTACTATGAAAAACCACTATCTCTTCTTTAAAATTTTCTGACAATTTCTTTATCACATCTTCTATTTGAGAAGCTTCAGGAACTAAAAAAATGATTGCCTTCTGTTGAATTAATTTCTCTTTTATTTTCTCTATATATATCTGCCAACGTTCATTACCTGTAAGATCCTGAATAAGTAAGATTTTCCCTTCTTCTCTTTTTGAATGAGTAAATCTACTTATTATTTTGAGTTCTATTTTTCTTCCCTTTCTTAATAAGGTAGGTAGAACTAAATCAATTGCTTCACCCCAACTGCAATAGTAATATCTTGAGATTGATTTACTTAGTTTTAAAGATTTAATATCTAAAACTGGCATTTCGTCAATAACTGCCAATATAGATTTAATATTTCTAATAGAAGAAAAATTTTTAATCCTTATAACATATCCTACCATTCTTTGTTTTCTAAAAGGCACAAAAACACGCTTACCAACTGCAATTCTGTTCTCTAAGTTTTTAGGAACATAATAATCAAAAGGTCCCTCTATGGGAAGGCCGAGTACTATTTCAGCGTAAAGCACAGACTATCTCCTTTACTGCATAAGGTTTTTTTATTGAAGAGATCTTTCTTATAATCGATGAGATTATTTCAGGATTAGCTTTACATCTCAGAATAAATTCCTTTATCTTGTAGACATCTTTGAGTGCCTTACCTATACCTAAACCTTCCATAATCCTTATATTCTCTGTTTCCTGCCCAAATATAGGAGAAATAAAAATCATCGGCACGTCTTTTACCAATGCTTCAGAGATAGTTAATCCTCCCGGCTTGGTGATAATTATATTGCAAACAGACATTAGTTCTTCCATATTCTCCACAAAACCGAAGACTTTAATGTTAGGATAGTTCTTTTTTAATTTCCTAAAGAGTCTCTGATTATAACCACAGACCACCATAAGTTGTACCTGATTATATAAGATTTTTACCAATTTCTCTATCGGACCTAAACCAAAACCTGCGGTTACTATTAATACAGTAAATAAATCTTCCCTTAAGTTTAACTTTTTATAGAGACCTTTTTTATCTAAATCTAAACTAAAATTTAAATTTACAGGGATGCCGGTGATAGAAATCTTATACTCGTCTATACCATACAGAATAAGCTTATTTCTGCTAAAATAAGAGGCAACAAAAAATCGATCTACTTCCTTAAAAATCCAAAAAGGATGAGGCACAAAGTCTGTAATCACCACTGCCAGAAAAGATGACAAAAGTCCTCTTCTCTTAAGATAACTCAACACCTCCGCTGGTAAAAAATGGGTAGTTAAAATTTTATCGGGTTTACATCTTAATATATATTTTTTTAGTCCACTTGTGGCAACTCGATTGACACAGAATCTAATAGGAGTTAGAAATTTAAATCTTGTTAAGGTGTAAGCAACTCTCCATAAAGATGGTAGTTTTTTAACTAAAAAATTATAACCCTTTCTATAAAATATTTTAAATAAGAAATTACTGAAATCCAAGGCATCAAAAATGATTACATCTATTTCTTTAGAATTTTCTTTTATATATCTATAAAGTGCTTCTGCTGCTCGACGATGTCCCTCTCCTGCAGAGACATAGATAATCAGCCACTTTTTTTTATCCATTATTATTTATGAAAGCCTACCTCTTTAAGATGATGTGAGTTGCTTCACAAAGGTCAGTTGCAGTAAAATCAGGTCTGATTTTCCATTTATCTCTATTTGCAAGTTTCTCCTTACCTGAGAAAACCAGAACAGTTCTACAACCAAATGCCTTTCCTGTTTGAACATCACGTAAGGTATCTCCAATAAAAAAACAATCTTTTTTATCGATCTTATTTATACCTAAACTCTTTACTGCTTTTTCTAATAGACCTATTTTGGGTTTTCTGCAAGAACAGTTATCCTCTTCTCTATGCACACAGTAAAATACACCCTCTATATGAATAGCTGATTTTTTAAATTCGTTTAACATATTTTTAGTAATTCTATTTAAAGCGTCTTGACTAAATATTCCCTTAGATACTCCTGCCTGATTAGAAATGATAAATATCTTAAAACCATTTTGAATCAATTTTTTAAGTGCAGACTTTACTCCCCTTAAAAATTTAAACTCTGACCATCTTGTCACATACTTATTATCACCGGGATAACGGTTAATTACCCCGTCTCGATCAAGAAAAATAATCTTCATTTTCCTTCACCCATTTGATCAATCTGGTCATACCTTCTTTAGGACTTATCTTGGGTTGCCAGTTAAGTTCTTTTTTTATCTTAGAGATATCGGAAATATAGACTTTCTGGTCCGAAGGCCTCCAATTGCTAAATCTTACGCGTGTTTTTTTACCGGTCTGTCTTTTTAACTCCTCTAAAAATTCCAAAAGCGAAAAGGTATTGTTGGGACCTCCCCCGATATTAAAAAGCCCCATCTTTAAATTGTTCTTGATAAACTTCTCAAATGCCTCAACTAAATCTGTGACATAAAGTAAGTCTCTTACTTGTTTACCATTTCCATATATAGTAATAGGTTTATTAAATAAATTGGCGATGATAAACCAGGCAACCCATCCTTGATCCTCAAAACCAAACTGTCTTATTCCGTAGATACAGGACATCCTGAATACTGCGGTTTTCATTTTATATATATGCGCATACTCCTGAGTGTAAAGATCGCCCACTAATTTGCTTACTCCATAAGGAGTATGCCCGGTCAGATCGGTAGGCATTTTTTCAGAAATACCATTTATTCCTTTATACACATACCTTTTTTTAAGTTCTTCCAGAGGTATCTTATCTACATTTTCTCCATAGACTTTATTTGTGGAGGTATAAATAAAGATTGCCTGAGGACAGATTCTACGTACAGCCTCCAAGACATTCAATGTTCCAAAGGCATTGATGCTAAAATCCTCTTTAGGTATCCTTACAGAAGAAGGCACGCCAGGCTGACCGGCAGTATGAATCACCACATCCACACCTCTGCCTAAAGCCTTCTTTACGTCCCGGCTATTGCGCACATCTCCTAATATCCTTTTTATATTTTTAAACTTACCTAGATAATTCCAGTTATACTCCACAGATTTTTTATTGTATCCAAAGAGTTTTGAACGCATGAGATTATCTAAGACTATTACCTCATATTTTTTTCTGGCAAAGTACTCCGCACAGTGACTTCCCACCATTCCTGCACCGCCGGTAATCAGAATTCTCATCTTGTCTCCTTTCGTTTAATCTTTAAAAATCCTGCTTCTATAATTGACTGCCTCTTCTATTGCCTTTACCACATCTCTAATCTGTCTATCCGTAATGTAAGGGAAAATAGGCAAAGAAATAATCTCTTTGCATACTTTCTCCGCCACTGGAAAATCTCCCCTTTTATAACCCAAATCTCTATATGCCGGC
>JAMWCP010000034.1 GCA_023819665.1 Candidatus Omnitrophota bacterium | reverse complement strand
AATCAGCTTCTTAAACCTTATCTATTAGGAAATTTGGCTATAAATTATAAACTGAAAGATAACTTTGAAGTATTCAGTCGCATTGAGAATATACTGGATGAAAAATATGAAGAGATAAAAGGCTATCAAATCCCTAAATTCTCTTTATTTTTTGGGACAAGAGTTACATTTAACTTTCCCTAATGTAATATTTCATATTTTGCTAAAAGTAAAGGTTTTGTATCTAGTGTAGTCTCATCCTCTTTTAAGTAGCGAGCTATATTCATACATAAGCCTATAGGCTAATCGCATACGGATTAGTCTTTGATGGTAATACTTAGGCATGGGTAACACCTCCTTTTAAAAACAAAACTTTTGCTTTTTATTATAATAATAAAAAGCAAAAGTGTTACCCATGTCTTTAGACTTTAAGAAAATTTATAAAAAAACTTGACAAAATTAAATTTTTATTATATATTTTAAGTTCTATCTAAATAAATTAAACCCTAAGAGTTTATTTTTAGAAGGATTTTTAAAGAGTCCGGAAGAGGGGGTGTTTTATTTTTTAAAATAATCTGCTGGAGTAGCTCAGTTGGCAGAGCACGTCCTTGGTAAGGACGGGGTCACGGGTTCAATTCCCGTCTCCAGCTTTCAGCGGAGGTGAGAGAGTTTAATTTAAGATGCGAGAAATAATTATATTAGAATGTACAAGTTGTCATAATAGAAATTATACTACTACTAAGAACAAGAAAAAACATACAGAGAGATTGGAAGTCAAAAAATACTGTCGTTATTGTAAAAAGCACACAGTTCATAAAGAGATTAAATAAAATTGATTTTGTTGAGGGGTGTGGGTTAATGGTAAACCACTGGTCTCCAAAACCAGGACTGGGGGTTCGATTCCCTCCACCCCTGGTGAAGTAAAATGAATATTTTTACAAAGACATTTAAGTTTCTAAAAGAAACAAGAAGGGAATTGTCGAAAGTTTCTTGGTCTACTCGAGAGGAACTTTTAGAAGCCACATGTCTTGTAATTGTCATTACTTCTATTATGGGTTTATTTATTGGGATAGTTGATCTTGTTTTATCGAAGATTTTAAGTGTGATGTTTAAATGAAAAAGTGGTATGTAATACATGTCCATACGGGTACGGAACAGAGGGTAAAATCTGCTTTGGAGACTACTATTATTCAGAAAGGAATTAAGGATTATATAGGACAGATTTTTATTCCTACAGAGCAAGTTTCCGAGATTCGGGGAGGTAAACGTAAGATTTCTGAAAGAAAATTTTTCCCTGGTTATATCCTTGTAGAGATGGAGTTAAATGAAGCTACATATCAAGCTATCCGTCATACTCCTGGTGTAACCGGTTTTATTGGATTAGGTAGAAATCCTACACCTTTGGCAGAAGAAGAGGTAGAGAGGATTTTTAAAAGGGCAGAAGAAACAAAAGCTAAGCCTTCACCTAAGGTGGTTTTTGAAAAAGGAGAACAGGTAAGGATATCCGATGGTCCATTTTTGAATTTTAGTGGGACAGTAGAGGAAGTTCATCCTGAGAAAGGGAAGCTTAAAGTAAGTGTTTCAATATTTGGAAGAGCTACTCCTATCGAGTTAGAATTTTGGCAGGTAGAGAAAGTATAGGAAAAATGCCTAAAAAGGTTATAGCTCAAATAAAATTACATATCTCTGCAGGTGCGGCAAATCCTGCTCCGCCGGTAGGTCCTGCCTTAGGGCAACATGGAGTTAATATTATGCAGTTTTGTAAACAGTTTAATGAGCAGACTAAAGATAAAGAAGGGTTGATTCTGCCGGTAATTATTACTGTTTTTGAAGATAAGAGTTTTTCTTTTATTATTAAAAGTCCACCTACATCAATTTTAATCAAACGGATGGCGAATCTTGCAAAGGCTTCAGGTAGTGCGGGTAAAGAGATTATAGGTAAAATAACTAAAAGTCAGGTACAAGAGATTGCGCGTCAAAAGTTGAAAGATCTCAATACACAGGATATAAATAAAGCGATTCGTATTATAGAAGGAACAGCGAGAAGTATGGGTATTCAGATAGAGTGAGATGAAAAAAAGAAGCAAAAGATATAAAGAATCATTAAAGTATGTAGAGAAAGGTAGGTTTTACTCATTAGAAGAAGCAATTGGTTTGTTAAAAAAGATGCAGATTCCTAAGTTTGATGCCTCTGTAGATTTGCATTTTAGTTTGAATATCGATCCTAAAAAATCAGACCAGCAGGTACGTGGAACGGTAGTTTTACCTCACGGAAGGGGTAAGAAGATAAGGATTCTTGTATTCTGTAAAGGAGAAGCGGAGAATGAAGCACGTCAGGCGGGAGCAGATATTGTAGGAGGAGAGGAGTTAATTAATAAAGTAATGCAAGGGTTTCTTGATTTTGATTGTGTAATAGCTACGCCGGAGATGATGAAGGAGATATCTAAACTCGGTAAAATTCTTGGTCCACGTGGATTGATGCCTACGCCTAAAGCAGGAACATTGACTAATGAGGTGAAAAAGGCTATTGAAGAATTGAGAAAAGGAAAAATTGAATTTAAAAATGATAAGCAGGGAGGTATTCATATTTCAGTAGCTAAATTATCTTTTGATCAAAAAAAGATTTTTGAAAATGCTTCAAAAGTTATTGAGGCAATCAATGAAGCAAAACCTCCCTCTGTGAAAGGTAAATTTATAAAAACTATTTATATTTCTTCTACCATGAATCCGGGTATACCTCTTCAATGTTAACTATGATGGAAAATATAGGTAAATTAATTAAAACGATTTCTGAGAAATATATCAGAGAAAGATTAGAGGATGTAGAGGGTATTTTTATTTTGGGCTTCTCCCGTATAAGTGCACCTCAATTGAGTATGTTTAGAAGCATGTTAAATGCCCATAAGGCACGTTTTATGGTGATAAAGAATAGCATAGCCAGGAGAGTTTTTAAATCGAAAGGTTTTGAGGGCTTAATTTCTGTTTTAGAGGGACCATGTGGAATTGTTTATGTAAATGGTGATTCCGTAGCTGTTGCGAAAATTATTTTTAATTTTGCTAAAGAAAACGAGGGTTTGAAAATAAGAGGAGGAGTTTTAAAAGACACGATTATTTTTTCACAAGAGATTAGCCAATTAGCAACTTTACCTTCTAGAGAAATCCTCTATGCACAAGTAGTTCAAGTTTTAAGATCTCCTTTTAATCTTTTAGTTATGACCTTAAAGGAGATACCACGTAGACTGGTTAGTGTGTTGAATAGTATAAAAGATAAAAAATAAAAGGAGGAGGAAAAATGGCAGAGAACAAGATCGAGGAGCTTGTAAAGTCTATTGAACAGATGAATGCTTTAGAATTATCCCAGTTAATAAAAGCTTTAGAAGAAAAATTTGGGGTCAGTGCACAGGCTATACCGATGGTCGCTGCGGGTATGGCTTCGGCGGCACCTGCTCAAGGAGCCGGACAAGCTCAAGAGGAAAAAACAACATTTAATGTAATATTAGCTTCTGCAGGAGCAAATAAGATTGCAGTAATTAAAGAGATAAGAGCTATAACTAATCTGGGACTTAAGGAATCCAAAGATCTGGTAGATTCTTGCCCTAAACCAATTAAAGAAGGTGTTTCTAAAGAAGAAGCAGAAGAGATTAAAAAGAAATTGGAAGCGGTAGGGGCAACTGTAGAACTGAAATAAATTAGATAAATTAAATATGAAAGTATTGGGTTTCGGTAAGAGAAAAGAGGTTATTGAAGCGAGACATCTTTTAGATGTACAGTTGGATTCTTATAGAGAATTTCTTCAGATAGATACTCCTCCTTATGAGAGGAAGTCTGAAGGTTTACAAGAAGTGTTTTTAGAAGTTTTCCCTATAGAATCTGCAGATAAAAAGTTAAGAATTGAGTTTATAAGTTACTCTTTAGGAAAACCAAAGTATGATGTGATAGAGTGTAAAAGAGGCTCTTATACTTATGCCTGTCCTTTAAAAGTAAGATTAAGAATAGTATCGGCAAATGAAACAAAAGAGCAGGAAGCTTATTTTGGTGAGATACCAATGATGACGGAAACAGGTAGTTTTATTATTAATGGTGATGAACGCGTCGTGGTGAGTCAACTTCAACGTTCTCCGGGGGTAGCTTTTGAAGAAGAGACTCATACTTCAGGAAGAAAACTTTACTATGCCAGAATAATTCCTTATCGAGGAGCTTGGCTTGAATTTAAGTATGATATAAATGAAGTGATTATTGCTTATGTGGATAGGCAACGTAATTTTCCTGCTACACAGATATTAAGGATCTTAGGGTTTTCTGAAGATAAAGATATACTTTCTGCTTTTCAAAAAGAATATCCGGTTATTCTTAACACTTTAAAGAAGGATTATACAAAAAATAAAGAAGATGCCCTTTTGGATTTTTTCCGTAAGATGCGTCCCACTGAACCTTTAAATTTAGAATCCGCAGAAAATTTTTTCTATCGTCTCTTTTTTGACCCCCAACGCTATGATTTGGGAAAAGCAGGAAGATTTATTCTTAATCGTAAATTGAATATGGATGTTTCATTAGATAAAAGAATAATGGATTCCCACACGGTGATTAAAGTATTAGATTATCTTATTAATTTAAAAGATGGCCAAGGGAAAGTGGATGATATAGATCATTTAGGAAATCGTCGTGTAAAAACGGTAGGTGAATTAGTTCAAAATCAGGTACGTATCGGTTTATATCGAATAGAGCGTTCTATACGTGAAAGACTTTCTATAATAGGGGATATAAAAGATATAAGTATACATCATCTTATAAATTCAAAATTGCTTTTTAATCAGGTACGCGATTTCTTTGCTCGTAGTCAACTTTCTCAATTTATGGATCAAGTAAATCCTCTATCAGAAATGACCCATAAACGTAGATTAAGTGCTTTAGGGCCAGGAGGGTTGTCGAGAGAAAGAGCAGGTTTTGAAGTACGCGACGTACATCCTTCTCATTATGGAAGGATTTGCCCTATTGAAACACCCGAGGGTCCTAATATCGGTTTAATTTCATCTCTAAGTACATATACCAGAGTAAATTCTTTGGGATTCTTAGAGACACCCTATCGAAAAGTAGAAGATGGTCGAGTGACAGATAAAATTGAATATCTTACTGCAGATGTAGAGGAAGAGAAAGTGATTGCTCAATCAGATGCTCCTTTAGATGAAAATAATTATTTTATAGAAAAAGAGGTCTCTTGTCGCTATAAAGGTAATTTTCCTAAAGTCCCTCCTAAAAATATTGAATACATGGATGTGTCACCTAAACAGGTAGTCTCAGTAGCAGCATCTTTGATTCCTTTTTTAGAGCATAATGATGCCAATCGTGCGCTAATGGGGTCAAATATGCAGAGACAGGCAGTTCCTCTTTTATTTCCCGAGCCTCCTTTGGTAGGTACAGGTGTGGAAGAGAAGGTAGCAAGAGATTCAGGGGTAGTGGTAATTGCAAAAGAATCTGGGAAGGTAACGGAGGTAGATTCTTCTTCTATAACTATAGGTAAAACAAAATATGAATTAAAGAAATTTATGCGTACCAATGCCGATACTTGTTTTAATCAGAGGCCTTTAGTAAAACCAGGGCAGTATGTAGAAAAAGGCGAGATTATTGCTGACGGTATGGCAGTTAAAAATGGTAGATTAGCTTTAGGGAAAAATCTTTTGGTTGCTTTTATGCCGTGGAGGGGTTATAACTTTGAAGATGCTATCCTTATTAGCGAGAAGGTAGTAAAAGAAGATGTTTTTACTTCTGTACACATTGATAGATTTGAAATAGAAGCAATTGAAACCCGTTTAGGTAAAGAGGAAATTACCCGTGATATTCCTAATGTTCCAGAGGAGGCTCTGGCTAATTTAGACAAAAATGGAATTATAAGGATTGGAGCAGAGGTTTTCCCCGGAGATATTCTGGTAGGCAAAGTAACTCCTAAAACAGAGACAGAGCTTTCTGCGGAAGAAAGACTTTTGCGGGCAATCTTTGGAGAAAAGGCATCAGATGTTCGCGATACTTCTCTTACAGTTCCGCCGGGAACAGAAGGGGTAGTAGTGAATGTAGAGATTTTTAGTCGTAGAGAGAAAGGGAGAAAATCAAAAGAAGAAAAATCTAAAGAATTGGCAAGAATAAAAGAGATAAAGAGTTATTATAAGCAAGAAATTGAATATGTTGAACAGGAAAAACTTATGAGATTATCTGAGGTGTTAGGTATAGATAAAAGAAAGATTAAAGATGTTGATCTAAAAAATTTTGATTTACATGAGAATGAAGAGGCTAAAAATATACTCTCTTCTTTTGATGAGCGTATAAAAGAGCTTTTAAATGAGCAGGCACGTGAAATAGAGCGGGTAAAGCGGGGCGATGAATTACCCACCGGTGTGTTAAAGAAAGTAGTAGTTTATGTAGCAACAAAAAGGCGTTTGATGGAGGGAGATAAGCTTGCCGGTCGACATGGAAACAAAGGTGTAGTTGCACGTATAATTCCTGAGGAAGATATGCCATTTTTACCGGATGGCACGCCTGTAGATATAGTTTTAAATCCTTTAGGAGTTCCTTCTCGAATGAATGTAGGACAAATTTTAGAGACCCATCTGGGTTGGGCCGCTAAAACATTGGGGATTTATGTATCTACCCCTGTTTTTGATGGGGCAAAAGAGGAAGAGATAAAACAGATGCTTAGAAAAGCCAATCTTCCTGAAGATGGTAAAATTACTTTAAGAGATGGTTATACAGGAGAAGCTTTTGATCAAAAGATCACCGTTGGTTATATATATATGATGAAACTAGTCCATCTCGTAGAAGAAAAAATTCATGCTCGCTCTATTGGCCCTTATTCTTTAATTACTCAACAGCCATTGGGTGGTAAAGCCCAATTTGGAGGACAAAGATTAGGTGAGATGGAGGTATGGGCTTTAGAAGCATATGGTTCAGCTTTTACTCTTCAGGAGATGCTTACTGTAAAGAGCGATGATGTTTCGGGTAGAACACGGATATACGAAGCAATTGTTAAAGGCGAACAGAGGTTACAATCGGGTATGCCGGAATCTTTTAATGTTCTGGTTAGGGAATTACAAGGTTTATGTCTAGATGTACGTACAGAAAAAAGACAGATAGAAAAGTAAACTAAATAGATATGTCAGAACTTATTCAATTTGATAGTATAACTATTAAGATTGCTTCTCCTCAAGTAATTCGTAGTTGGTCTCATGGGGAGGTAAAAAAAGCAGAGACCATAAATTATCGTACCCTTAAACCAGAGAAAGACGGTCTTTTTTGTGAAAAGATTTTTGGGCCAGTACATGATTGGGAATGCAACTGTGGTAAATATAAAGGTATAAAGTTTAAAGGAATAACCTGTGATCGCTGTGGCGTGACCATAGATTCTTCTGCTGTAAGAAGGGAGCGGATGGGACATATTGAGTTAGTAGCCCCGGTGACTCATATATGGTTTTTTAAAGTTGTCCCCTCTAGGTTATCTGCTTTGTTAGATATGGGGTTAAATGATTTAGAGAAGGTTATTTATTATGAAGAATTTGTAGTAATCGAGCCAGGTTCTACGCCTTTAAAACATAAACAACTCTTAAATGAGGAAGCTTATCAAAAAGCAAGAGAGAATTATGGACAGAATTTTAAAGCAGGTATAGGAGCAGAAGCAATTAGAGAGTTGCTAAAGCAAATTGACTTAGAAGATTTATGTAAAAAATTGCGCAAAATTTTGAATAAAAATAAAGATTCCTTAAATAGTCGTAGAATTTTAAAGAGATTGAGGATTATAGAAGATTTTAAAAATTCAGGAAATCGTCCTGAATGGATGGTGTTGGAGGTGCTTCCGGTTATTCCTCCTGATTTAAGGCCATTGGTACCTTTGGAGGGAGGAAGGATGGCTTCTTCCGATTTAAATGATCTTTACCGTCGCGTAATTAATCGTAATAATCGTTTAAAAAAATTAATAGAATTAAATGCGCCGGATATAATTATCCGTAATGAAAAAAGAATGCTTCAAGAAGCAGTGGATGCTTTGTTAGATAATGGAAGACATGGCCGGCCGGTGATGGGAAGTAATAACCGACCGTTAAAATCTCTGTCTGATATGCTTAAAGGAAAGCAGGGGCGTTTTCGTCAGAATCTTTTAGGAAAACGCGTGGACTATTCTGGACGTTCTGTAATTGTAGTAGGGCCTGAACTTAAATTGCATGAATGTGGGCTTCCTAAACAGATGGCTTTGGAATTATTTAAGCCATTTATTATGAAGAAGTTAATAGAAAAAGGTTTTGTTCATACACTTAAAGGGGCGCGGCGATTGGTAGAGAGGGCGAGGATTGAAGTTTGGGATATGTTAGAGGAAGTTATTAAGGATTATCCGATCTTACTTAATCGCGCACCAACTCTCCATCGTTTAAGTATCCAAGCATTCTATCCGCGTTTGGTAGAAGGGAAAGCAATAAAAATCCATCCTTTAGTCTGTACTGCATTTAATGCTGATTTTGATGGAGATCAGATGGCGGTACATGTTCCGTTATCTTTAGAAGCACAGATGGAGGCAAGGATTCTTATGCTTTCTATAAATAATATATTTTCTCCCGCTAATGGTTCACCTATCGTTTCGCATACCCAGGATATGATTTTAGGGTTTGCTTATCTAACTAAAGAGAAACCAGAGTCTAACGAGATGGAAAAGATATTTTCTAATATAGATGAGGTAATTATTGCTTATCATGATAATATAGTTGAACTACATACCAAGATAAAATTAAAAGTAGATAAAATCTTTGATATCGATGAGAAAAAAATTATTAACCAAAAAAATATTATTTCTACCACGGTAGGTAGAGTTATTTTTAATACTATGTTTCCTCTTGATTTTGGTTTTGTAAATAAAGAGATAAACAAAGCAAACATTGGGATAATTATAAATGAATATTACAAACGTTATGGTCATTATAGAACGGTTCAATTATTAGATGAGCTAAAAAAAATAGGTTTTTATTACTCCACCATAGGAGGGATTTCTATTGGGATAGATGATTTAACTATTCCTAAAGAGAAGCACAATGTTTTGGAAGAAGCAAAGAAGGAAGTTTCCAAGGTGGAACAACATTATCGACAAGGTATAATTACTGAAAGAGAAAGATATAATAAGATAATTGATATATGGACTAGAGCAACAGATAAAGTGAGTGATCTCTTATTTAAAACCATGCATCCTTTTAATCCTATATTTATAATGGCAGATTCAGGGGCAAGAGGTTCAAGGTTGCAAGTAAGACAACTAGCAGGTATGCGGGGTTTAATGGCTAAACCCTCAGGAGAGATTATTGAAAGTCCTATTACCGCTAATTTCCGTGAAGGACTTAATGTATTGGAGTATTTTATTTCTACCCATGGTGCAAGAAAAGGACTTGCCGATACCGCCTTGAAAACTGCTGATGCCGGATATCTTACCCGTCGTTTGATTGATGTTGCTCAGGATGTGGTAGTTACCGAAGAAGATTGCGGAACTTTGAATGGTATAACAATTTCAGCAATTATTGAAGGTGATGAGATAGTAGTGAGTCTTAAAGACAGAATAGTGGGGAGAGTGGCTTTAGATAATATCGTTGATGTAGTTACTGATGAATTAATTGTAAAAGCGGGAGAAGAGATTACGGAAGAGAAAGCTGAAATGATAGAAAAATATGGGATAGAGAAGATTCGTATTCGTAGTGTTCTTACTTGTGAAACTATCAGAGGAGTATGTGCTAAATGTTACGGAAGAAATTTAGCCACGGGTAAGATGGTAGAGGTAGGAGAAGCAGTAGGGATAATTGCCGCTCAGAGTATTGGAGAGCCGGGAACTCAACTTACTATGCGCACATTTCATATTGGAGGAACTGCATCCAGAGTGGCAGAACAATCATCTTTAAAATCTAAAAATAAAGGTATCATAAGGTATCATAATCTCCGAGTAGTATCCAAAAAGAAAGAATTTGTAGTATTGAATAAAAATGGTTTTGTAACTATAAATGATTCTAAAGGGAGAGAATTAGAACGTTATCCTATTGCACAGGGATCTTTTTTAAATGTGAAAGACGGAGATGAAATTGATAAGGGATATGAATTTGTCCGTTGGGATCCCTATACATCCCCTATTCTGACCGAGGTAGAAGGATATGTAAAATATGAAGATATTATCTCTGAGGTGACCATTAAAGATGAGCATAATCCGGTTACTCAACTTACCGAGAGAGTTATAATTGAACACAAAGCTGATTATCATCCTCAGATAATTATTTTGAATAAAAATAATGAAGTTATGGGAATTTATCCCATATCAGTAGGAGCCCATATATTAGTGAAAGACGGTCAATTTGTAGAGGCAGGAGATATCCTTGCTAAGATACCACGCTTAATTGTAAAAACCAGGGATATCACCGGAGGTCTACCACGGGTTGCAGAACTATTTGAGGCGAGGAGACCTAGAGACGCAGCGATAATCAACGAAATTGATGGTTTTGTAGAATTCGGAGAAAGCAAAAAAGGACAAAAGATAATTATTGTACGTTCTCCTACAGGTATGGAAAGACATTATGTTATTCCTCATGGGAAGCATCCTAATGTGTATAAAGGCGATCGGGTGGTAGCAGGACAACAGTTGACTGATGGGCCGGTAATTTTACAAGATATCTTAAGGGTATGTGGAGATAAAGTCTTACAGGAATATCTCGTTAATGAAATACAGGAGGTGTATCGTTTGCAAGGTGTAAAAATAAATGATAAACATATTGAATTGATCATTAGACAGATGTTAAAAAAGGTAAGGATAGAGGAACCCCATGATACAGACTTTTTGCCTGGTCAAGCAATAGATAAATGGATTTTTCAAAAAGAAAATAGTAAAATAATTAAGAAAGGAGGTAAACCTGCTTCTGCTACGCCGATGTTATTGGGTATTACGAAGGCTTCTTTGTCTACGGAGAGTTTTATTTCAGCAGCAAGTTTCCAAGAGACCACACGCGTGTTAACAGAGGCAGCTTGTTCAGGTAAACGTGATGATCTATATGGATTAAAAGAAAACGTGATTGTAGGACACCTTATCCCTGCAGGAACGGGTTTTTATAAATATAGAGATATAGAGGTAATTAAAAGCGCTTCTGATTCTGAAGATAAAGATGATAAAAAAGATAATAAAGATAATTAGAATATGCCTACTATTTCACAGTTAATAAGATATCCGCGGGTTCAACAGAAAAGAAAATCGAAATCACCTGCTTTAAAAGGTTGTCCTCAGAGAAGGGGAGTTTGTATTCAAGTACGTACAATGACCCCTAAAAAACCTAATTCTGCTTTACGTAAGGTAGCCAGAGTAAGGCTTACTACAGGAATAGAGGTATGGGGGTATATTCCCGGAGAAGGGCATAATCTACAAGAGCATTCTATTGTGTTAGTAAGAGGTGGGAGAGTAAAGGATTTGCCGGGTGTAAGATATCATATTATAAGAGGTACACTTGATGCTGCGGGTGTAAGTCAGAGAAAAAAGTCCCGTTCCAAATACGGAGCAAAAAAACCAAAATAAAATGAGAAGAAGAAGAGCACCGAAGAGAGAAATTTTACCCGAT
>JAMWCP010000033.1 GCA_023819665.1 Candidatus Omnitrophota bacterium | reverse complement strand
TTTCTTCTTTTATAAGTTTTTCTCTCTGCTTCAATGCCTCTTTTTTTGCCTCAGCAATTATGCTTTGATATTCGTTCTCTGCTTCTTTTTTTATCTCTTCTGCTTTCTGCTCTGCTTCTTTGATTATTACATTGATCAAATATTCTATGCCCATTTTATAATTTTATACCATTTAAAAGAAAAATTGTAATTACCAAACCTAAAATTGCATAAGTCTCAACAAGTGCTCCATAAATAAGCGCGCGCATGCTTGCCTCAGGGTGTTTAGCCGCCACAGCGATTCCCGCAGCGCAAACTTTCCCCTGATGAATAGCAGAAATTAAACCTGAAATAGCAATGGGTAAACACGCTCCCAAAACCTGTAGTCCTTGTATTAAAGTAGGGAGAACAACCTCTCCTCGAAGTAAGCCCAATTTTAAAATTACCAGAAAACCGCTTAGGAAACCATATATACCCTGCGTACCGGGTAAAGCTACTAAAAGAAGCATGTTACCAAACTTTTCGGGATCCTCTGACAAAACTCCGTTAGCGGCCTGACCCGCCAATCCTACACCTATCGCCGAACCACTCCCACATAAAAATACTGCTAACCCTAATCCCAAAATAGAAATTACTAATCCTTCCATAAATCACCCTCCTTCTGCCTAATCAATTCTGTATAGAAATACTCTTTTCTAAAAGGCCTAAAGGGTCTACCCCCTATTTCAAAGAATTTGCTAAAATATTCTAAATACTGCAATCTCGAAGTATGCACATAGGCTCCTAAAAGATTTATGGCTATATTTAAAATATGTCCTATGATAAATAAAGATGATGTTAACAGACCCACAATTAAGAAATTTAATTTTAAAGAAATCAGGGTATCTTTAAAAATAAAAACGATCTCATTTATAGCGGTAGCTAAAAGTCCCGTAGTAAGCCCTAATGCAAACAATCGACTAAAAGAGAGTATATCGGATAGAAAATTTCCTATAATTATACTATAAATTCCGTATATAGACCAAAACATCTTTAAAGCCAAACTTCTCTGGGCGCGAAAATGATAAAAGATTATCAAAACAAATAAAACACCCAAGATTGAAATTATAAGACCTCTTACTTTATCAGGTATCATCTTGGCAAAATTTAAAACGAGGAGAAATAGCAATATCTGTACGAGGAATGTAGGTAATTGACTAAATACTAATCCAAAATAATCCTTCTCTTTTAGCTGTTGTATTAATTTTAAAAATATACCAAATGTCGTTTGAATATAACCTAAAAATAAAATCAGGACTAAAAATTTCAGGGGTTCTTTTAAAGGATCAAATTGGATAAGTACATTCTTAATCTTTACAAAATTAATAAAATAAGGAGGTAATTTATCTAAAAAGTTACCGAACCATCCTCCGGTTAATGCCCCTACAATTACTGTAAAAACTCCGCCTAATAAAAACAATTGGAAAAATTTCCTAACAGTAATACTTAATGTGAATCTTTTTAGAATATAAAAAGAAACTAAACTTAAAATTAAACCATAACCTGCATCGCTAAGACATAGGGCAAATGAGATTATAAAAAATAAAGCCAGAGATTCTGTCGGGTCAATACTTTCATATTTAGGCAATCCGTAAAGTTGAACGATCGGTTCAAAAGAATTCAAGATAGGCTTATTTTGTAGAACCGTTGGAACATCCTCTTCTCGATGAGGATCGCTGAGGTAAACCGCTACTAAAAATTTCTCTTCTAATCTTTGTTTTAATCTTAAAGAATCACTCTGTCTTACCCATCCCTCTAAGATAAAAGTGTTCTGCGTGGATCCTAAGTTATTATTGGCTATAATCTTTTTAAATAAATAATAAAGATGATCAAAAACGGTTTCTAAATTGGGTATCTCTTTTAAATAATTCCTTAATTTTTTATTTATCAAATAAAGATCTCTTTCTATAAGATTGATCTCTTCTTCTATAATACAGAACCGCTGAGATACTGTAAAGTTACTAAAGGGTAAGGTTATTTTCTCAAAACCAAATTCTTCTAATATCTTTTCTAACTTGAGAGAATCCCTTATAAAGAAAAAAATTATTAAAAAAACAAAATTTTTATCTTCCGATAATCTCTGAATAAAATTTGTTTTTATCCTTTCTATTTTTTTAGAAAATGCTAAGATGTTTTTCTTCTTTATCTTACCTATATAAAAAGATATATTCTTTAAAGAGGATAGTTCCTTTAGAGTAATATCTAAATTCTTATAATTATAAATTAAAGCTTGCTCCTCTTTTAGTTTAATCTTCTTCTGAGACTTCTCTTTCAGTTCCTCTCTTAATGAATCAACTTCTCTTACAATCTTGATATAATCATACTCGCGTATAATCTTACGCCAATCTTCTAAATTCAACTTATTTTTCTCTTTAAAAAAACTTATCTTCTTAGGGGAAAGAGAATAAAGGAATTTCAAAGTAGAAGAAAGTATTTCTATATCTTTTTCTAAAGATGTGGTATCAACTGTAAAAGTTCTCTCTCTTATATGATTACTGAGCAGTTCTACCACGCCGCATTCCTGAAGATAATCTAAAACCCTATCTTTTGTATCCTGTAAACCCAAGATACTTATCTTCTGAATCTTAGCAACCGCCATCTTTAAGTTTATTTAAAATAAATTCTACTGCTTGTGTTTTTAATCTTTCTTTATCTTGCTTTAATCTCTCAGCCATCTCTTTTGCTTCTTGCAAGATCTTCTCTTTTTGAATCTCTATGTCTTTCAACATATCTTCTTTTAAAGATATTAACTCTTCTTTAGTTTTTTTAGATTCTTCTTCAACTAATCTCAAGGCTAAAATTTTTGCCTCTTGGATAATTCTCTTTTTCTCTTCCTCTGCTTGAATTATGATAAGTCCTGCTTTTTTTTCTGCCTCTTTTATTCTTTCTACTACTTCTTTTATATTCATTCTAACTGTTTTAGAATTTCCTTTACTTTATCTATAGGATTATCTGCATTCAAAATAGGCCTACCCATCACAATATAGTCTATCTCCTTCCTTTTTGCCTCTTGAGGAGTAGCGATTCTTTTCTGGTCATCTGTTTTTATCTCTCCCATTCTTATAGCAGGACTAATCAATACAAACCTCTTTTTTATTTTCTTAGGTATATTTCTTATATCTTTTACAGAAATAACTATTCCATCTAAGTTTACTTCTTTGGCTATGTTTACTAAACTTTTTATTCTTTGTGAACTTGTATTCTGACTGGTTAATACCGTTACACCTATAATCAGTGGTCTTCTTATTTTAAGCCTCCTTGCCTCTTCAAACACTATCTCTCTTAACTGTTCCAAGGCTTCCTTTCCGGCTTGAATATGCACTGTAAACATAAAAATCTTCAATCTACAGATATGTCTGGCAGTCTCCTTCATTGTATTGGGTATATCATATAACTTTAAATCTAAAAATACCTTTACCCCTTTATCAACTAACCATTTTACTACCTGATGCCCCTCGGCAACAAACAGTCTTAATCCTACTTTAAAAATCTTAACCTTAGGATAAAGCAAATCTACTATTTTTTTTGCTTCTTTAAAAGAATCAACATCCAAAGCAACAATAAGTTTTGTCTTCATACCTTTAAACTCCCTACCAACTTATTAATATCCTTGATTCTACTTTTTATAAGATAATCTTTTATCCCTTTAATGATCTCTAAAGAGAGATCAGGATAAATAAGATTTGCAGTTCCTATTCCCACGGCAGTTGCTCCACATAAAATAAACTCAATTGCATCTTTGGCTTCCATTATCCCACCCATACCAATTATCGGAATATTTACTTTCTGATAGACCTGCCAAACCATCCTTAAAGCAATAGGTTTTATAGCGGGACCGCTTAATCCACCGGTAATGGTAGCGAGTTTTGGCTTTCTATTATCTATATTCACCGCCATGGCCAATATAGTATTTATCAAAGAAAGCGCATCTGCCTCTGCTTTTTGTGCCGAAGAAGCAATCTCTGTAATATCGGTAACATTGGGAGAAAGTTTGGCAATTAAGGTCTTGGTGGTAGCCTGGCGAACCTCTTTTATTACCTTATAAGTTAAATGGCTATCCTGAGAAATAAGTTTTTTTCTTTTCATATTGGGACAAGAAATATTCAACTCTAAACCAGAAACCCCCTTAATTCTTTCTAATTCTTTAGCTAAAATAACCAGTTCTTTAAGATTATCAAAAGTTCCTATACTTATAATCAGAGGGGTCTTAAGTTTTAATAAAGAAGGTAGTTCTTTTTTTAAAAATACATCCAACCCCGGATTCTCTAGGCCAATAGAATTAAGTAGACCCGAAGCTGTCTCGCAGGTCCTCGGGGGAGGATTACCCGCCTGGGGCCTTAAGGTAATGGTTTTTGTAACAACCGCACCCAGTTTTTCTAAATCCAAAAAATATTTTAAATCTTGGGAAAATGTGCCTGAGGAAAGTATAACTGGATTTTTTAAATTTAGCTTGCCTATCTTTACTCTTAAACTTACCATTTATCTGCCTAAAATCATCCTTAAGCTGATAACTAAAAGATATATACCGAAAAGTTGCTTTAAGGCTTTGTCTGCCAACTCCTGAACAAGATGCGCTCCCAAAAGTCCTCCTATAACAAATCCCACACAGATAAATCCTGCCATACCCAACTTTACATTGCCGCTGTAATAATATCTTAGAGCGGCTAACAATCCAATCGGTGGAACCATAACTGCTAACGTTGTTCCCTGTGCCTGATGTTGTGTTAGTCCAAATAGATAAACTAAAGCCGGGATAAGGATAGTTCCTCCGCCAATGCCAAAAATTCCACTCAAAATTCCTGCTATTATTCCTAAAAGTATATAAAGTAAACCGTACATATCAAGCCTCCTTCTGTATTAAAAACAAAAAAGGTAAAGAAAGTATCTCAAACACGATACTAAAAATTATTATATAAAGAAAAGATATTCGATAAAGAAAACCCATAATCGCTAAGCCCAAAAAAATGCCCCCTCCATAGATACTATTAAATATTCCATAAGCAACACCTCTTTTTTCTAAAACTACCAGATCCGCAACGGCTGCCCGCATCACCGTCTCCTGTATTCCCATAATTATCCCCCAGATGATGATTCCTAAAATAATAAATATAAAATCAGATTTAAGTGCAGTTAATACAAGTAAGATATTTAAAAAAGGTAAAATTAATAAAGATTTAAACCCTTGGGAATCGTAAATCTTTCCTATAACTAATGCAGTAATTGCATCTATACCCATTGCCAAACCAAAAAGGAAAGCAATAGAACCATCAGAGAAAAGATTATGAATTTTTAAGTGATAGGCAATTAAAGGAAAGTTTAAAAATCCTACTACCGCAAGAAGAGTAAATAAACTGTAAAACCAAAAATTTAAAGGAAGTCTTTTCTCTTTCAAGGCACTTCTTGATTCTTGTTTAAGGATTAAAGAAACCGGATATCTCTTAAAAGCAAAGGAAAGAATCATAAGACAAATTATCCCTGGAAAAAATAAGAAACTCAAACTTAAGGAATAATCTCTTTTTAAAAAAAGTAATAATCCTACTAAAAGTGGTCCTGAGATTGCACCCAGTTGATCAAAAAACTCATGTATGCCAAATGCCTTACCTTTACCAAAATCCGTAGTAACCGAAGAAAGCAAAAGATCCCGTGAAGGTGAACGTATAGCCTTACCTAGTCGCTCCATAATCACTAAAATAGAGGCTATCTGCCAGCTTTTTACAAATCCTAAAAAAGGAACACTTAATACTCCTAAAACATAACCTGCAAAGACCATCTGCCAGCAAATTTTTAATTTATCTGCCAACCAGCCAAAGAATATCCTTAAAATCCAACCCAAAAATTCCGCAATCCCAAAAATAAAGCCTATAGTTATAGAGTTTGCTCCTAAATTAAAAAATAAGGGTGAAAGAACTCCCCTTACTCCCTCATAGACCATATCGGCAAAAAGACTCACCAGTCCCAAAAGAATAATAAAATTTAAGGGTTTTAAATTCATCCGGTTTCCTAAAAACTTGGTTCTATACAGACAATTTTGTATCTTTTAAAATCCTTTAAACCACCCTGAATAAAGCTTAAATTTGTCAGATATTTATACTTACACCACACCCAGAATTTATCCTTTGGCTCCATCCCAAAGTTCCACTTTACAAATTGGAAGGCAAAGTAAATTGCAAGAGTCAAAAAAACTAAACCAAATATACTCCAGAAAAAGCTCTTTCCCAATAAACCGAAAATCCCTCCTATAATCGCCAAAACCCCAAAAATATGCATCAGATGAAAATCACCAATATAGATAAAACCTCTTAAAGGAAAAGAAATAAATAAAGAGGGTTTCTTTTTAAATATCTGAAGAACTATCTCTAATCCTTTTTTCTTCACATACTTATCAATCAGAGGAAGATGTGCCTGACCATAGGTAACCCACACCTTTCTTAAAGATTTCAAATCTGCTCGATGCATATGATCAACTTTAGCCAAAGGTGCAAAGTAAAATTTCCAGCCGGCTTTACGATGCTGATAACTTAAATCCATATCCTCTCCGGTAGGTAAATCCCAAAAACGGGCGTTTATTTTTTGCATTGTCTCTCGGCGGTAGGCAACATTACAGGTGCCAAAAAAATATGCCCGATGTCCAGCAATATCTACAGGCCTTGGCTCTTTGGGAAAAGAGGGAAAATATCCTTCTTTGATAAAACCGTAGCGGGGAGAGACCATGTTGAATCTAAAATGCTGACACCATGCTTCTACTAGATTATGAGGGTCGACCTTTAAAGTAAAAACTTCTCCTCCTACAGCAGCGATTTGAGAATCACGTTGAAAATGTTTAAACATCTCTTTAATCCAATCTTTACAAGGGGCGCAATCCGCATCGGTAAAGAATAAAAATTCTCCCTTTACTACCTCTAAAGCCTTATTTCGGGCAAAGCCCGGAGAAGGGCAATTAGGGATCTCTACTAATTTTATAAAGGGGTATCTTTTTTGCCATCCTTTGATTATCTCTACTGTTTTATCCGTGGAACCCCCATCAGCAATCACCCATTCCCAGAGATGATGCGGCCAATCCACATTTAAAAGATACTCAAAGGTCTTTTCAATGGTGCGTTCAAAATTTTTTACGGGAATAATTATGGAAACAAAAGGTAATTTTTCTACCATATTATCTCCTCCGTTTTAAATACTGGTCCATCTTTACATACCCTTTTATAACCTCTTTTAGTATTTACCACACAACCAAGACACACTCCTATCCCACAGGCCATATGTTCTTCTAAGCAAACTTCTGCGGGAATACTGTATTTTTGGGAAATAACTGCGATTTCTTTTAACATCGGGCGAGGGCCGCAGGCATAGATCATCCTCCCTTGTCTTTGGTTCGTCTTCTGTAAAAAAACTTTTAATAAATCGGTGACTTTACCCTTAAAACCTTTTGACCCATCGTCAGTAGAAATCCTTACCTCGCAACCGAGATCTTGAAACTCTTTTTCGCAGAGGAGCTCTCTTTTGTTCTTTGCGCCAATCAGCACGCAGGGACCTCTATGGACTTTTGATTGTCGATTATGAACCAATCTTTCAGCCAAAAATAATAGTGGTGCCACCCCTATTCCGCCTCCCACCAAAATCGAGATTCCAGCTACAGAATAAGGGATATTTAAATTAAAACCATTGCCTAACGGTCCAATTACATCTAAATATTCACCGGGTTTCTTCTTAGATAAGATCTCTGTGCCTTTACCCACCACTTCATAAAGAATCTCTATGTTTTTGCCTTTAAGCCGGTGGATGCTGAACGGTCGGCGCAAAAATGGTGTATAACCGTTATCTATTTTTATCTGCAAAAACTGCCCCGGATAAGCACTATAAGCCAGTTTCTCTACGAAAAGAGCGCAGCAGAAGTAATTATTTTTGATTTTTTTATTATAAATTAATTTTGCTTTTACCTGAATCATTCTGATTAGATCCCCTGCCTCTATCTATTAAATAAATAATAAGTAATATAAATAATGTCAGGATTAATGAAAATAATATCAATTCTCTACTATACGCCTTTAGCCCACCGCGGCAAATGTCCTCCCCAGATTCTACTGCAAGTGTAAGTAATAATATAGCCAACATTGGACCTATTTCTTTCTTAAGCCAGGAAAACTTTAAGGGCACGTATTCGGCAATATCTTCTTGTAAGATCATTTTTAAGGAAGGGAAAAATAAAGGAGTCTTTTTTTGATAATCCTGGTGTGCTCTTCCAAATTTAAAAGATAATTCATTCTCCTCTTTAAATATAAGTAAAATATACCTCCAGCTAAAAACCACCAGGAAAAGCAAAAGAACCCACCATTTAAAAATAACCAGAACAATCCCTATACCGATTAAAAATATCCCTAAATACATCGGATGGCGCACCAGACCATAAGGACCATCTTGAATGAGAAAACTGCCCTGTCGGGAAAACTCTACCTTATATCCCCGGGCGGAAAGCCGGAATAATTGGCCCAATAAAATAAAAGCAATGCCAAAAATTTCAGTAAACTCATCAAAAGGATGGAATCTCTCATCTTTTAAGAAAAAAGAAGGAAAGATGGCACTCAATAAGACGGCTAAAAAGATAATCATTCCATTAATCTTAAGCCGTCTTTTCATCCTTTATTTATTTCTGGCATTTTGGACAGAAATATGTGCCTCTACCACCTAAAGAGATCCTTTTAATCGGAGTATTACAAATAAAACAGGGTTGATTCTGGCGACCATAGACCTTATGGTATTTTACGTACTCTCCGGGCTCTCCGGATAGCCGCACATACTGGTCTACAGATGAACCTTTATGCTGGATTGCCTCTTTTAAAACTGCAATAATTTCTTTAAAAAGGTTCTCTATCTCTTTCTCGTCAAGTTTGTTAGCAATTCTTGTAGGATTGATTTTTGCCCGAAAGAGTGCCTCCGCGGCATAGAGATTTCCTATTCCAGAAATAACGGTTTGATCCATTAAAAGGGGCTTGATCTTGGTTTTTTTGTCCTGGATTAACGCTTTAAATTGCTCCAAGGTTAAATCAAAAGGTTCAGGTCCTAACTCTTTAATAAATTTTAAATTCTGCCAGCTATCCACCAATCTTAATTCGCCCAAGAGGCGCTGGTCGCGATAATCTAAAAACTTTCCATCAGATAATTTAAAACTTATACGGGAAAATTCGGGATTCCCTGGATAAATAAGTTGACCGGTGAGCTTTAGATGAATACAAAGGAACTTCTCGGAAGATAACTCTAGAATTAAAAGTTTTCCTTTTCTTATAACATCTTTAATAGTGGCGCCTTCTATTTCTCGAATAAAACTTTGCACTGAAGACTCTTTAATAACTTTTGCATTATTAATAATTACTTTTAATATCTTTTTCCCAAAGACTACTTTCTTAAGTTCCTTTTTAATTGTTTCTACTTCAGGTAATTCCGGCATATTAATATCTTTTAAAATTGAATTTAATTATAGCATAAGGAATAATTTTTGTATAGATTTTTGTGTAAGAAAGAATAAGAAAGAAAAGATTTCTATTCTATAGAAGATACATTTGCTACACAATTAGGACAAAAACAACTCTTTCCGTCACAGGTATCGCAGGTATTGCTGCACGGAGTGCCACAGTCCTTACAACAAGTTTGTACATCCTCTCCGGATTCGCAGCTTCCGTTACCACAAACAGGTTGAGGAGGTTCAATGGGTCGTACACAATAAATGCCACCATCATCCGGAGGGCTCCAACACCAACCCTCTTTCTCATAACACACTCCATATGTACCGCCGCACTCCGTATATGGCTCACAATGCCTAACAGTACACGGAACGTCCTTCACGCTACATGTATCAGTTTCACACCTACCATCTCCAGGATAACATCCACAAGTATCTGTTTTCCCTTCTTCGGGGAGAAATAAAAGTAAAGAAAGCAAAGTTATAATGATAAAATTAACCCTCATATCTTTCTTTTCTTTTTCATCAGCCCCAACCGGATTTGAACCGGTGTTTAATGGCTGAGAACCATTCGTCCTAAACCGGGCTAGACGATGGGGCCATCTGTGTAAATTTTACCATACAAGAATTAGTAAGTCAATATCTTAAAAACAAATTAAAAATTCAATCCTTTATATCAGAAATTATCTTTATCCAGACCTCTCTAACGCGAGGACCATCGCCTTCACAGAAGAATACTCCCTGCCAAGCCCCAAAACAGAGTCTGCTGTTTTCAATAAATATAACTAAAGATGAACCAAAGATACTGGATTTTATATGACTATCGGCATTGCCTTCAGTGTGAGAATAATCTTTATCAGGTGGAAGTAATTTAGTCAATGTCTGAGTGATATCCTGTCTTACCGCAGAATCATAATTCTCATTGATGGTAAGTCCGGCAGTAGTATGGGGACAGAATAAAAAACAAACTCCCTCTTTAATCTTACTTTTAGAAACTACCTCTTCTACTTTAGAAGTTATATCCACTAGTTCAATCCTTTTAGTTGTTTTTAACCTTATTACTTCCATCCTTATTTTTCAATCTTTTTATGATAACTCTGTAAAGATTTTACCTTTAAATCCTTTTTTAAAGTCTCCAACCCTCTTACCGTGGCTTGAGCACCTGCAATAGTAGTGGTATAAGGAATATTGTATAAAATTACCTGCGAACGGATCTTAATTTCATCCTTACGGGGAATCCTTCCTGAAGGAGTATTAATCACGAGTTGAATTTTACCATCCTTCATGAGATCCAAAACATTGGGTCTTCCCTCAGCAATTTTAGGAAGAACCTTTACTGTGATGCCATTTTCTTCTAAAACTTTGGCGGTTCCTGAAGTAGCAAAAAGACTAAATCCTAACTTTTTTAATTTTTGAGCAACCGGAACAATTTTATCTTTATCACTATTCCTTACCGAAATAAATACATTTCCTTTTTTAGGTAAGTTCTGTCCGGCAGCGAGTTGGCTTTTTATATAAGCAGAACCAAAATCTTTATCTATGCCCATTACCTCTCCTGTAGACTTCATCTCTGGACCCAAAATTATATCCACACCCGGAAAACGATTAAAAGGGAAAACCGATTCTTTTACCGAGATATGCTCAGGAATTATCTCGCGGATAAAACCTAATTCTTTTAATTTTTTACCCAGCATCACCTTGGTGGCTAACTTTGCTAAAGGAATGCCGATGGCTTTAGAAACAAAAGGGATAGTCCGGGAAGCACGCGGATTGACTTCTAAAACATAAACCTTTTTATCCTTCACCGCATATTGCACATTCATAAGACCAATGATATTTAGTTGCTTTGCCAATTTATAGGTTGCCTGACGGATCTTCTCTAATATATTCTTAGATAAACTATAAGGGGGCAAAGCCATGGCTGAATCTCCAGAATGAACCCCCGCATACTCAATATGTTCCATAATTCCACCGATAACAAAGATTTCACCATCACCAATTAAATCCACATCTACCTCTGTAGCATCTTCCAAAAATTTATCAATTAAAATCGGATGTTCTCCGGAAAACTCCTTTGCCTCTTTAATAAATTTTTCTAAGGTGTGTTCATCATAGACAATCTCCATTGCCCATTTCCTCATCTTCCT
>JAMWCP010000032.1 GCA_023819665.1 Candidatus Omnitrophota bacterium | reverse complement strand
AATCCTGAACTAACTGAAACTTCAGGTAAGAATTCGGCATAGGCTGATTTAATCTTAAAAGCTTGAGAGCTTTTATTTGCGGTTGCCTTAAGTAAAGTAGGGTGATTTTTAACTAATGCCTCCCAATGAGGTTCTTCTATTTCTATTTTATCTATAGTAAAATCTTCTTTTACTAATATGGGTTTAAATTCATCATATCCTATCTCTTTACATAGCCTTCTTTGCGCCAGTTCTAAATTACGTTTTGCCTGATTAAGCTCGAATTCTGCCTCTGCTAAATTTGCCTCAGCGGCCAAAAGTGCGCCTTTATGTTCTAAACCGGATTCGTATCGCAAGGTTATCAATATCAAACTGTTCCTTCTTATCTTTATAATCTCTTCTGCTACTTTTATCAATTCCTGCGCCTTTAATAATCCTATAAAGGCAGTGCGTAGATTCAATCTTGCCTCAGATAAAACAAAACGATAATTCTGTTGTGCTGCTTTTATATCCTCTTTAGTTGCCTTAATCTTATTTAACGTCTTTAAACCATCAAAGATAATCTGTGCTCCGCTTAAACCCAAAGAATAAGAATCAGTAGTAGTATACTCTGTCTCTGTAGTAGAAGCGGAAATATCTGCTTGGAGTTGTAGATAAAGTGTACTGGCAGTAATAGATCTACTGGCTCTCTGTTCAATTACTAACTCCTGTGCAGAAATCAAATCAAGATTATTTTTACTTACCTCTCTAACACAATCCTGCCCACTAAATATCTCCTGAGACTCTCCTTTGGCTAAATAAACCTAGGCAATAAAAAAATATAACCTTCTTCATCGGTTATTTGTTTTTCTAATATTTGTTTTTCTCATCCTTGTCTCTACTACTGCGTAAAGTGTAGGAACAAATAAAAGGGTGATCAAACTAGATACGGATAATCCGCTGATCATCGTAATCCCTAAAGGCCTCCAAATTTCAGAGCCTTCTCCCGTGGATATAGCCATGGGTAAAAGCCCAGCAATAGTAGTTAAGGTAGTCATCAAAACCGGTCTTAAACGTTCCTTTCCACCGAAGGTAACTGCTTCTAACAGAGAATAACCCCTTGCCCTTAAAATATTAATATAACTGATTAAAACTATGGCATTATTTACCACAATTCCCACAAGCATAATCATTCCTAGGTAAGAAATTACATTCAAGGTGGTAGAAGTTAAGAGAAATCCTAAAAATACACCCGTAAAAGTAAAAGGAATAGAAAACATCACTATAAACGGATTGATCAAGGATTCGAATTGAGCAGCCATCACCATATAAACTAGAACTATACTTAATAATAATAGAAGAAACATATCCCTAAATGCCTTGGTTTGTTCTTCTATATCTCCACCAAAGTTAATCCTTATATCTGCCGGAATAACTACCTGAGAAATCGCCTTTTCTATATCCTCCTTTACTTTTCCTGTAGACCTACCTGAAACATTACACTCTACACGCACCACCCTCTCTCGATTTAAACGTTCGATCTCCACAGGTCCGGTTAGCTCATAGATTTTAGCAAAATTAGAAACTCTAACTAATCTTTGTGTAACCGGTGAAACTAAAGCTAGGTTTTCAATATCTTCAATTTTGGTACGTGATCCCTCTTCTAATCTCACATAGATATCATAAGTCTGACCTTTTTCTCGGTAGCGCGAGGAGGTAGCGCCTTCAATAAAAGTTTTAAGGCTTGTAGCCACGGTATACATATTTAGCCCTAAATTTGCCATCTTCTCTCTATCAATAGCAATCCTTAATTCCGGAAGATTTATATCCCGCGAAATACTTACATCTACTGCCCCGGCTATTTTTTCTATCCTTTCTTTAATATGCTCTGCTAACCTTTGAGTTTCCTCAAAAGAGTGTCCAATAATCTCCAGTTGTATTGCTTTGCCGCCAAAACCCGTAATCATCCTGCCTAAAGGATTACCTAAGGTAATATTTACTTTTATTATCCCAGGAATCTTTTTAATTTTCTCCCTTAAAACCCGACCAATCTCAAATACAGAACGCTTCCTTTCTTCTTTTGAAACAAGTTTTGCTCCGGCCATTACAATATGCTCACCCGACTCTCCGGCGGCAGACATTGCTCTACCAATAGAAGGCGTAGTTCCTACGCGTACAAACATCGTTTTCTTTTCTAAAAGTTCTTTTTCAAATATATCTTCCACTTTTTTTGCCACCTTATCTGTCTCTTCTAACCTTGTACCTAAAGGAAGACTTAAGGTGAGGCGGATATCTCCGGTATCCTCTTCCGGCACAAACTCATTCCCAATAAACCTTAAAAGAAATAGACTTAAGATAAAAACCAGCAAAAACCCAAAGAGGATTATTTTTTTATTACTTAAACCGAATTCTAATGATTTAGCATAAAAATCCTCTATGCGCTTAAATATCCTTTCTGATAACGCATAAAATTTATTAAATTTTTTATGTTGGTTATTTAATTTATAACTTTTAAATAATTTTGCACAGAGCATCGGGCTAAAAGTAGTGGCGGTAAATAAAGAGGCAAGTAATGTAACCGTAACAATCACCGCCAGTTCAGAAAACATAATCCCGATAACACTTTTTTTAAGTAAAAGCATAGGAAGAAATACTGCCACCGTAGTTAAAGTTGAAGCAAGAATTGCTAAAAAAACCTCCCTTGTTCCAAATATACTTGCCTCCTGGGGACGTCTGCCTCTCTGTAGGTGTCGCCAAAAATTATCTACCACTACAATCGCATTATCCACCACCATACCTGAGGCAATAATTAGAGAAGATAGGCTGATTACATTTAAAGTTTTCCCACTTAAGAAAAGATAGATAAAAGCAATAAATAAAGAAAAAGGAATGGTTAAAGCCACAATTAAACTAGTTCTTATCTGGCGTAAGAAAAACCATACTACTAAAATTACAAACACCACTGCCTGAAATACAGTAATTTTTAAGGTATTTAAGGTATTGACAATATCCTGAGAGGTATCAAAGATAATAAACATCTTCACATCTGAAGGTAAGGTCTTTTCTAAATTACGCAAGACTTTTTTTATCTGCTTGACTACAGCTACAGTATTGGCACCGGTCTGTTTCTGCACCATCATCATCAAACCAGACTTTCGATTATGGCGCACAAGCATGGTTATCTCTTTGAAACTATCTTCAATCCGAGCAACATCTTTTAGATAGATGTTTTTGCCATCGCGTTTTCCTAAGATAACTAAATTTAACTCCTCCGGTGAATTAAATTCACCCGGCAGTCTCAAAAGATAACTGCTCATACCTGATTTTAAACTACCTAAGGGTTGAGTTATATTTTCCTGTCTTATCGCATTCTGAATATCTAGAATAGAAAAACCATATCCTTCTAAACGTGCTCGATCAATCAAGATATTTATCTGTCTTTCCAAACCTCCGATTAGCTGTACTGTTCCTACGCCTGCAATCTGTCTTAAAGGATCCGCTATACGCTCATCAACTAAATTATAAAGTTGAGGATAACTTTCTTCAGCAGTTATTCCTATAAAAATAATAGGTATCATCGCAGTATTGAATTTAAAGATATAAGGGTTGTCCATCTCCTCGGGTATTGCGGGCAAAAATCTCTTTGCCATCTCGATACGATCCCTTACATCATTAGAAGCAGAATCTAAGTTTGTCCCCCAACTAAATTTTAAACTTACAATTGAAACTCCCTCTAAAGAACGTGAGGTTATCTTTTCTAATCCAGGAGTGGTAGCAAGTTGGTTCTCTAATACTTCCGTAACTTTTATCTCTACATCCTCAGGACTGGCAGCGGGATAACTAGCAATCACGCTGATTACTGGCGGTTCAATCTCCGGCATAAGATCCACACCTAAATGACTAAGACAATAAAAAGCAATCACTAAGATCCCTGAAAAGATCATCAGATTGGTAGTCGGTCTTTTTACCCCAAAATCTGGTAGATTCACAACTCTATTCCTCTATACTTACCTCTGCTGCCTCATAAAGCCTCTGTTGTCCCATAATTACTACCAAATCATTCTCCTTTAGCCCTTCCTTTATCTGATAGTATGGTCCCTCTCTTATCCCTAAGGTTACCTTTTTTAAAAAAGCTTTTTTATTCTCTATTACATAGACAAAAACATTGGGCTCTTTCCCTATCAGGGATTCTTTTAAAACCACGGGAACCCCTTTATATTCCTGAAGAATTAAACTTACCTTAGCAAACATGCCGGGTTTTAATCTATAATCAGAATTATCTACCATAATCTCAACGGGTACAGTCCGGGTAGCTACCTCTATCAGGGGGCTTATCTTTGAAATCTCACCAAAAAACTCCTCATTCGGATAAGCATCCACTTTAATTTTTGCCTTAAGTCCTAAATGCAGTTTTGATAAATACTTTTCAGGGATCTCTAAATTCACCTTTACCTTATCCATCTTTACTACAAGAGCTATAGGACTCTGAACATCTACATTTTGACCTATATCTACATAGACTCTACCTACAACTCCATCTAGCGTACTTTCTACTGGTGCCTTTTCAAATTTTAGCCCTACCTCATCTCTATCAATATAAACAATAACTTCTCCTTTTTTAATAAAAGAGCCATCTTCTCTGATCTTCTCAATAATTTTACCGCTAACTTTGGGATAAATTACCGCTTCCTCTTCTGCTTTTATATTACCGCTATACTCTAAAATCTCCTCGATGTTCTCTAATTTTACCTTTGCCACCTTAACAGGAATAATTTCTTTCTCGGCGAACCTTTCGGTCTGTATTTTTTGACAGCCCAATAAAGTTAATTCTATCAATAACCCAACTATTAGGAGTTTGGGGCTTGGAAATTGGAATTTAGAATCTCGCATCTCTATAGACCTCCTGTTGCCTTGTCAAAATCTACTTTAGCCACTAAATAATCGTATACCGCCTCTTCTTTATTAAAAAGTGCGATCTTAAATTTTAACTCTGCATCCTCTTTATCTAACAAACTTGCCTCTCCTTTTTTATATTTCTCTTCTAAAGCTAAAAAATTATCTTTGTAAAAAAGAATTTCTGATTCTGCTTTTTTTAATCTAACCATAGCTTCCTTTAAAGTAAGGTATGCTTTTTTTAATTCTAAGCCGATATCCTTTTTTACCTTTTCTTTTAAGAGTTGAGCTTCTTTTAATTCTATGAGCATCTGCTTTACCTTGTGACGAGCAAGCCAGCCATCAAAGATTGGCCAGTTAACCGTAATTCCTGATGTCTGATAATCCTGCCAGCCTTTATTCGAACCCATTACACTAGTGGTTCGAGAATTAGAAAAGTAATTCCAGAAAACAGATATTGTGGGTCGATTTTCTGTGCGCCTCAATTCCACATTCTTTTTAGCTATACTTTCTTCCAGCTCGTACTCTCTTATTTCCGGCCTCTTAGAAAGCGCGTCTAAGAAAGCCTTATCATAAATAATTTCTTTTTCTTCATAGGTAAATTCTATCATCGGCTTAATGTAAATCCCTTCTTCTAAAAATAAAACATTCCTTAAAATTGCCTGCGCTTCTTCTTTTTGATTTAATGCCTCTTCGTATGCTTTCTGAGCTGATACAAGAGAGGCTTCTATATTTAAAATATCATTTCTGGAAACCTCGCCATACTGATAACGCTTTTTTCTAACCTCAAGATGTGCCTGGGTATTGTTCCATATATCTTTATTTAATTCTACCAATTTCTCCGATAACCTCAGTGCATAAAATGCCTTCTTTACTGTTGAAATTATCTCTAACTTTACTTTATCCAGAATGACCCGGGCAAGTCCTATGCCATCTTTATTTATAGAGATAGTAGTTAAAATCCTTCCTCCCTGATACAGAGTCTGCTGTAGACTTATCTGCGTGTGGATGCTGGAGATATCCTTATTATAAAACCCAACTGTCCTCTGCCATTCCTCTGTGATGTTTAATTTAGGTAGAACCCCTGCATATGACTGTATCAATATCTCTTTTGCCTTTTTCAATTCTTCGATCTTTAGTAAAATATTTGAATTATTCCTGAGGGCAATTGCTATTACCTCATCTAAAGTCAGAGCAACCTCTTCGGCGATGGCTAAATTCAGAAAAATAAATATGCCTAAAACTATTAAAAAAAACTTCCTCATTCTTTCCCCAAGATTATATCCTTTATGCGAGTAAGTATTCTTAAATAATGCTGACGTTCCGACTCAGATAGTCCTCCAAATATCTTTGTCAGTACTCTACGTCTATTTTGTTCAATTCTCCCTATCAGCATTCTCCCTTTAGGGCTTAAATTTATATAAATAACGCGACGATCTTTAGAATCAAATAATCTCTCTACAAGTTTCTGTTTTATCAACCGTTCAACTATCCCCGTCACGTTAGCAGTAGTTACTTTAAGGGAATCTGCTAGATCCTTCATCCGCATCTTACCTTCCGTATTCAATAAAGTTAAAACCATAAACTGCGAAAATGTGAGTTCTTCTTTAGAAAGATCCTTCGCTTGTCTACGGATAAACTCACGAGCAATTACGGGCATAATCTGGTTAATCTTATCTATAAATTCTGATAAGGAATACTGTCCCATATTTAACCTCCTTAATTGTTAACTTGATTAACTATTAACTATATTAATTATAATTGGAAAAACATAACCTGTCAAGGTATTTATTTTTAAGAAAGATTTTTAACTAGCCGAGCAAGAAATCCAATTTCAACCTCAAGCATCTCAGCGTTATGTCTCAGAATAGCAGATTTAAGAAAGGAATTTTTATTCCCCTTTAAAGAAAGCATAACTTTTTGCAGTCCTTTTAGAAGCCTTTTTAAAAGAAAGATGCGTGCTTTAAGACGACGTTTTGCTAAGGAAGGATCAAGATAAGAGAGAAAATAAAGACAGAGATCCAGACTGAACTGTGGTCTTTTAAAATTTAAAAAACTTTCATTTAAAAGTCTAAAGAAGTATTCTTCACCTTTGGGGGTTATCTTATAGACATAACGGAAGGGTCGCTTCCTCTGTCGTTCTATAACTCTATCCACCAGACCCTTTTTTTTCATTAATCTTAAAGGATAATAGATAGATTTTAATTCTAATCCTAAAAAGGTAGAGATAATTCCTTTTATCTCCTTTTTAATCTGATAGGGATGTTTGGGTGATTCCTTCAAAAGACCCAAAAGGATAAATTCATTTTCCTTCACACTATTCTCCCTATACTTCTATATTTATTATACCGTCTTTCTAAAAGAGTATCTATAAGGATATCTAAAAGTTCTTTCAAGTGTCTCAAGAGTGCTTCTTTTAAAATTTTAGCCATCTGCTCTGGATTAGTATGTGCACCCCCCAGAGGTTCTTTTATTACCTCATCAACAATACCCAACTCCAAAAGATCTGAGGCGGTTAACTTCAAGGCCTCCGCCGCCTCCGGCGCTTTACTAGAATCCTTCCACAGAATAGCTGCACAACCTTCAGGTGAAATTACTGAGTAATAAGCATTTTCTAAAATTAGTATTCTATCACCTACTCCAATTCCTAAAGCACCACCACTGCCTCCTTCTCCAATAACTACTACTAAAATAGGAACTCTTATCCGAATCATCTCTCTTAAATTTAAAGCAATTGCCTGTGCCTGACCACGCTCCTCAGCTCCTATTCCTGGATAAGCACCCGGAGTATCAATAAAAATTAAAATTGGTAAATTAAATTTTTCTGCTAACTGCATTAATCTAAGACTCTTACGATATCCTTCAGGATGGGCACACCCAAAATTGCGCAAAATATTCTCCTTGGTAGTTCTACCTTTCTGATGCCCTAAAACCATAACCTTTAAACCATCAATTTTAGCAAATCCTCCTATAATTGCTTTATCATCAGAAAAACTTCTATCTCCATGTAGTTCAATAAAATCATACATCATCATCTGAATATAATCCAAGGTATATGGTCGTTGAGGATGACGAGCAATTTGGACTCTCTGCCAACTCGTTAGAGAGGAATAAATAGAAAATTTTAAATCATGCAATTTCTGTTCCAGTCGCTTTATTTCAGCAGAGAGATCTATTTTCTTCTCTACAGTAAACTTTTTTAACTCCTCTATCTTCTTCTCTAACTCTTTAATCGGTTTCTCAAAATCTAAACCATTCATTTTTATAACTATAATATATCATGATATAATATATCATGATTAGGGGTTACATTAATTGGATGTGATTAATCTATAATAGTTACTTCCGTACCTAAAGGGATAATTGTATAAAGCTCTTCTACATCTTGATTGGCCATCCGAATACAGCCTTGAGTAACAGATTTACCTAAATTTTGAGGATCGTTTGTACCATGGATACCATAGCCTTTCACATCAAATCCCAACCAACGGCTACCTAAAATATTTTCGGGACTGGAAGGAGGAACAACTGTTCCTACTTTATACCAGGGAGGATTTTTAATTTTGGTAACAATTTTAAAAATTCCTGTAGGTGTAGAATTGTTTTCTCCCGTAGAAATAACATATGTCTTAATAATCTCTTCATTAGATTTCAATACAAGAGTATTTTCTGATTTATCTATAATTATACTAAACGGTTGATTCCATATCTTTATTTTTTTACCGGGATATATCCGATCACTTTTGAGGTTATTTGCCTGCATAATTAATTCCACTGTTGTATTGAACTCCTTTGCAATATTGTAAAGTGTATCATTGGGTTTTATTTCATATAGGATGCTACCTTTGGTAATCACCGGAGAAAATAACAATTTTATATTTATCTCTTCAATCCTCTTCTGCCATTGAGCTACTTGATTCAGATTAGGAAAATCATTAAGAAGTTTCTGGTATATTGCCTTAGCCGATATAAGATCGGATTTTTCTTCGTATTCCTTTGCCTGATTTAAAAGTATCTCGCAAGAAAGAAGTTCTTTTTTTCTAAGATCCTGTTTTTTAATGTTTACATTTATTAAGAAAAATATTAATATTATACCTATAAAAAAAATACTCATAAAAATCAAAAGTATTTTTTTCAATCCCCTTACCCCCCTTCTATATAAAATAATTAATGTCTAAAAAGAGCAATTACTATACCCAAAATCATTCCTATCAAAACTTCTATTGGGGTATGACCAATAAGTTCACGTAACCTATTCTCCTGAATTTTACCTTGCCAGTATATATCATCTAAGATTTTATTTAGTATCCTTGCTTGTTTACCCGTTGCCCTTCTTACTCCTTGAGCATCAAACATCACTACAATTGCAAAAGCCACTGCCAAAGCAAAAATCACAGAATCCCACCCTATCTCTCTACCGATACTAACAGCCAAAGCAGAAGCTCCCGCCGCATGACTAGAAGGCATTCCGCCTGCCCCAACTAACCAACGAAAATCAAATTTTTTATTTTTAATTACTCCTATAATTATTTTTATTAACTGAGCGGTAGTCCACGCCATAAGTGTAGTTATAAGGATTCGATTTTTTAGAATAAGAGAAAATATCTTATACATTTTATTGTTTTTTACTGCGCCGGGATTACTTTAATCTTTACCTTTGATGGTAAAGTGGATATACCGTCTTTGATAATATAACCCCTGTTGCCTTCGATAATTTTATTTTCCGTTTTAATACTACGTATTCTTCCTAAATATCTCTTTTTCTTCAATTGAATTATCGCCTTACGCAACTCCTCTATTGACTGCCAGCGAGAAAGCAAAACAGAATAATCCTGATTAAGTTTATCTAATTTTTCTAAAAGGTCATTTCTTTCTTTCACTAAAGAATCGTTCTGTGATTGTAAAGTCTCTATTTTTTGTTGAAGATCTTCTACGTCTCTCTGGGTCTTATTTAGTAATTCTTCTACCTTAGCAAGCTTCCCTTCTTTATCATCTAATTCTTTTAATAAATTCTGAAGTTGATTTTCTTTTTGTGTAATCAAATTGTTCTTTTCATCAAGTTGAATACTCAGCGCCTCTTTTAATCTATTAAGCTGTACAATCTGAGTTTCTTTTTCATTTAGTTCCTTTATAATACCCTCTTTTTCATAATATACCTTTACATATTGAAAAAGAGAAAAGAGGGTTAACCCTATTAAAAAAGCAATAATAATATTTATGATCTTCATTTTTATTATTTTTAAATAAAATTATAATACAGCAACCATAAAAAGCAAGTTATTTTATTAATATAATGTAAAGTCTAAAGACATGGGTAACACTTTTGCTTTTTATCTATTATAATAAAAAGCAAAAGTTTTGTTTTTAAAAGGAGGTGTTACCCATGCCTAAGTATTACCATCAAAGACTAATCCGTATGCGATTAGCCTGGATGCTTATGTATAAGCAAATCAAAAACGCCTCGTTAGTAGTATCAAAGAAAACCTTTTATAAGTGGCGTAAGCGTTATCTGGCGGAAAATAAGAATCCATATACCCTTATGGACCGCTCAAAAAGGCCCAAGCACTCTTTTCCTTACTAAAAAGAGATTACCCACATTATCAAAAAAACTGCGTAAGAAAACCCATTTTGACACGGATAGGTTGAGGTTGCTTTTGCTTAAAGAGTATAACCTGAATATCCCGCGCTCAACCATCTATTATATCCTAAAAAGAGAAAGACTTATCAAAAACATAAGAAACGCAAAAAGAGGTCTTTAATCTATAACCTTTCTTATCCCGGAGACAACGTCTAGATGGATATCAAGATTATTGAGGGTTACTCTAGAAGACTGATTATCCAGTACTCAGCCCAAGATGATGCCACACGGATTAAATTTAGCCGGCTCTTCCTGAAAGAGCAAACCACTATTCATTAGAATTCCTTGACTATATCGTTGCGAGATTCCCTTTTAAGATAAAGCAAATCTCTACTGACAACGATAGTGTATTTACCAATACTTATACCGGGCAACCTCGGAGGCATCCTTTAAAGACACCCCGGCTACATCCCTTTAGTCTAAGATGTAAGGAGCTTAAGATAAAACATAAGCTTAACCGACCGCCTCACCAAATCAGAACGGTAAAATTGAGCGTTCCCATAGAACAGATGATGAGGAATTCTACCGGCTACATAGAACCTATAATCTTAAATATCTTGTCAAAGAGCGAAAAAGATATGATGAACTCTTTTAATAACCACAGGCCACATGTGGGTCTTAAGGGTTTAACTCTCTTGCAAAAACTACAAAGTTATGATAAGTATAAAAGTGTTACCTATGTGTTTAGCTAATACGTTTAACCTATAAAAATAATTTTACTTTTTATTTGCACTATTATGATTTTTTATATAAAATATTTGAAATGGATGTAGGAATAGGAATAAGCAATCAGAAGGACATCTTATCTGCCCTGAACGAAGCCTTATGGCAAGCAAAAAGCCAGCTGGGTAAAGAAAAACCAAGCATAGGATTCCTTTTTGCTTCTCCAGAGTTTTCTTCTCCATCATTACTTAAAACACTGCGGATTTATCTTCCTGATACTCCTATCGTCGGTGCAAGTACTTTAGCGGTATTATTTAACTATAAGATATATAGGCATACTTTGGCAATCTGCCTTCTACACTCAGAAAATCTAAAAATTTCGTTATCGGTGGTAAAAGATATAGAGAAAAAAACTGCTTTAGTGGCAGGTGAAGAACTAGGAATAAATCTTATTCAAAATTTTAGAGAAGAAAAAAGAGGCTTTGCAATGACTTTTACCACAGGTCCTTTAGAAAACGGCTCTAATTTAATTCGTGGATTACAAAAAATTTTAGGAACAAGTTTTCCGCTGGTAGGAGCATGTGCTTCGGATAATCTAAAGTTTAAACAAACTTATATATACTTTAATGATGAATTACTTACCGATGCCGCGGTAGGAATCCTCTTTGGTGGTAAAATAATCTTCAGTTTATCTTCTCGTCACGGTTGGAAACCGATAGGCAAAATACATCGTGTAACCCAAAGTAAAGGTAATCTCCTTCAAGAAATCAATGGCCAATCTGCTGTAAGTCTCTATGAAAATTATTTTGCTCGTGATATTACTTCTTTAAAGAGTGATCTTAAATATATATCCACTCTTTATCCTATCGGAATTTATCTAGAAGGAGAAGAAGAATATCTTCTAAGAAATATTCTCTTTATAGAAAATGATGGTTCTCTTGTTTGTCAAGGAGATATTCCAGAAGAGAGCATAATAAGATTAATGATTGGCACAAAAGATTCTTGTCTTTATGCTAGCCAACAAGCTACTGAAGAATTAATCCGTGAGTTTTTTTCATCTACATTATTATTAGAGAAAAAACTAAGTATTATTTTCATATTTGACTCTACATCACGTTATATTCTTTTAAGAAGATTGGCTGAAATAGAACTTCAAAATATTCATAATGTTATACAAAAAAGTATATCGAATAATTTAATTTACAAGAATTTCGATATCCCAATTATAGGACTTTATACCTACGGAGAACAAGCGCCTTTAAAGTCATTACATTATTATGGGGCAACTCATCTTCATA
>JAMWCP010000031.1:4188-12455 GCA_023819665.1 Candidatus Omnitrophota bacterium | reverse complement strand
TCAACTATACTCTCGTAGCGATACTTCAATTCATCCTCTACAGAAGACATCTTTCTTTCTATTTCTCTATTAACTACCTCTATCAACTGCTGAACAATCTGTTGACTCTTTTCCGGTAAACCTACCACAGTATTTACTTCCTCAAACAATACATACTCCCAAGGTTCTTTAAATTGCGGTTTAAATGTTGAAGATAGGTTTTTTGTATCCTTGTTCTTCGTAAGAGATGTTCTTAGTCCACTTATATAAAGAATGGTTGCCCCAATAATAATGCTAATCAAAATTGTAATAATATATATTCCTATTATCATCTTAAACTAATAAACTAATATTTTTACTCTTGAAGACTGTCCCTTAAGATAATCAGAATTGCCGAATGCGGAACAACTACATATTTTTTCTTCTCATATTCTATCTCAATAGCGGCATTTCTTAAAAATATACAGTAATCGCCTTCTTTTGCTTGCAAAGGGAAATAGCGATTCTCTAATTTATGGGGGATCTGCCACGGCTCTATTTCTAATGTCGAAGGATCCGGTATAGGATAACCCGGGCCTACCTTCATCACCGTTCCTGATTGCACCTTTTCCCTTTCCTTTACTCCCTCCGGAAGATACAAACCTGTATCTGTCCGATTTTGGTCTTCATCGGGTAAAATCAAAACCCTATCTCCTACTAAAATAAGTTCTTTTTTCATATAAAAGTAAATTTAGGGGCGAGCGACGGGATTTGAACCCGCAACACCAGGAGCCACAGTCCTGTGCTCTATCCAAGTTGAGCTACGCTCGCCATCTATTAAAAAAATTAATAAAAAATAAAAAGTCATTCTTGTTTGTTCTCCTTTTTGAAAGGTTCGATAAAGATATCCTTCAAGACCTTGCCTATCTCTATGGTGCTTTGCACTAAAACTTTGGTAATATCAGTGGTTCCTTTTACGCTACCTTTTAAAAAATCTAAAGGTAAAGAAAATATCTGTGTGGCACTTTTTCTGGCAGAATTTAAACCTTGCGTAAGCTTATCTTCAAAGGCAAGACGTAAATTTTCAAACCTAAATTCAGGTTCAGTCATTTTGGTATGAATAACAAAATTCAAACTTATCTTTTTATCTGCTTGCATCTGTTTACTAAACATATCCAATATTCCTCTCGCAATGCGATAGGCTCTATCTTCTGGTTCGGAATCTGGTTTTGGCTTAAAGGTAATCTCTACAAGCTCTAACGTGCAGTTAGCCACTACATTATTGTTTAACCCGCTAATATCACTTATAAAATTTAAAGTTGCTTCCTGGATACGTGCTTTCTCTAAGTCTACCCAGTTGCTATAGTAAGGATAGAAGTATGTCCCATCAATATTATTTATTTCTAGATGTGCCTGCATATCTTTTTTGTAAAGATTTACCCAACCGCTGATATGAAGCTCACCCTTCTGATGGTTACTTGGCCAAGGGAGCTCGCCTCTAAAACTAAAATGAGTAATTATAGATACAGGAAAGAATAAAAGATTTTCTATCTTAAGAGAGGTATTTTTTAAGGTAAGTTTAAAACCCTCGGCAATGATATTATAATCTACAAAATTAAAAGTGACGTTATCCGCAATTATCTTTCTAAAAATGAAATTTATAGGCGGTCGTTTTAACTTCAAAAAGATACCTCCTCTCGAAGGCAAAGATTCTTCTTTTTTTTCTAAGGGGCTGAATATCTTAAAATTAAACTCTGCATTTTTTATCTTTATTTCATTAAATGCAGGATTGCCGGTTAAAAAACCTAAGATGCCGGGAGAAATAAAAGCTTTTTCTATGTTAGCAAATCCTTCGATCTCTAATTTATTTATCTCCAAATTTAAAGGAAGTCTTAAAATTACACTTCCAATCTGGGTATTTTTTTTTGTTATTTCCTGAATCTTAGCCGCAAGTATTTTTTTACCTTCTAATTTAACAAAAATATGAAGACACAAAAAAATAACTGTCAAAACAACTAGAATAATAAAAAGAGTTTTTACAAATGTATTCATTGTTTTTTATTTTGGTGCGCCTGGGCTGAATCGAACAGCCAACCCACTGCTTAGAAGGCAGTTGCTCTATCCTGTTGAGCTACAGGCGCACATAATTTTATATTATACCATTTTTTATATATTTCTTTTAATACCTCTTTTTTCATAATAAACATCTATCTAAGGAAGGAATTATGAAACTTTTTATTTCTATAACGATGGTTGGTTACTAAAAGAAGTAAGATTTTGATTTTTTATTTATTTTCTGTTATTGTTCCTGCCTCATCCTCGTTTATTTCTTGAACAACAAAATCTTTGGGCTTCATTTCATCTAAATTTATATTAAGCGCCTTAAGCCAATACTCGATAGATTCTAATTTGCTTCTCGTTTTCTCATAAACAAAAGCTAAATTTATCTGTGCTGTCTGATAATGAGGATCGATATTTAAAGCTTCATTAAAAGCCGCTTCTGCTTTTTTGAGATCTCCTTGTTTCGCATACATAATTCCGTAATTATTAAAAATATATTTTTTCCAATTAGAATTATAAGGATCCACCAAAAGAACTTTCTGGTATGCTATATCTGCATCATTAAATCTACCAGCTTTCTGAAATTTTACTCCTTCTTTATAATAATTTGGTGCCTCAGTAGAAACAAGTTCTCCGGCGTAAAGAAAATTACAAAAACCAGATACTAATAAAACAAATAGCAAATATTTTTTAAAAAACATATTACCTCCTATTTTTATTAAATTTAAACAAGACTTATCTCTTATAATATTATATACTAAAACAAACAAAAATAAATCTCTTTTTCATAATCCAATTTTAATTTTCTTAAATAAAAATATCTCACTTATGATACCATCGGGGAGGTGGGACTTGAACCCACGACCTCTTGGTCCCAAACCAAGCGCTCTAAGCCAAACTGAGCCACTCCCCGTAAGAATTAGTTTTCAAAATAATTCTTTAGAATATTTTTTAGCTTTTTTAATGCTTTAAATCTATGACTCATTTTATGCTTAATTGTCGGACCAAGTTGTGCAAAGGTTTTCTTATACTTGGGGATAATAAATAAAGGGTCATAACCGAAACCGTATTTACCTTGCATTCTAAAACCAATTAAACCATTACAAAATCCTTCTCTGACTGCAACTAAACCATCTTTATTGGCCAATGCTACTGCACATACATACCGAGCCTTTCTTTTATTTAAAGGTAGATCTTTTAAGAGCCTTAAAAGTTTTAGATTATTATTTAAATCATTTTTATTCCTCCCTGCAAATCTTGCGGAATAAATTCCTGGTCTGTCATTTAAAGCTTCAACCTCTAACCCGGAATCTTCACCCAAGATAAGCTTACCCGTAAATTTGGCAATCTTTACTGCTTTTTTGATAGCGTTGTCTTTAAAACTTCTACCATCTTCCACAATTTTAGGTATCTTTGGATAATCTAAAAGAGAGAAAATTTTTACTTTTTTAAAACCCAAATTTCTGATGATCTGTTTAATCTCTTTAAATTTTTTCTTATTCTTTGTCGCCACCACCAATTCCATCTTAATTTAAATTTGACATTTAGAGTAAAATGTTTTTTAGTAAATCTCTTTGAATATCAATCAAAATACGAATACCCTTTCTCGCCAGTTCTATCAGAGAAGACATCTGCTCATAACTGAAAGTTTTCTTCTCGGAAGTGCCTTGAATTTCTACAAATTTACCCTCTGAGGTCATTACAATATTCATATCTACTTCTGCGTGGGAATCTTCCTCAAAAGTCAAATCCAGAAGCAATTCTCTGTTTACTATCCCCACACTTATCGCTGAGATAAAATCTTTAATCGGAATCTTAGACACCAGCCCCTGTTTCTTAAGTTTATTAAATGCAAAACATAAAGCCACAAATCCACCAGTAATAGAAGCGGTGCGTGTTCCTCCATCTGCCTGAATCACATCACAGTCAATCCAAATAGTTCTCTCTCCCATTAAAGTTAAATCCACCACGGCTCTTAAAGATCTACCGATTAATCTCTGAATCTCATAGATTCTGCCTGAAGTTTTTTCCCTTAATATCCGATTAACACAGGAACGCGGAAGCATTCCATATTCTGCAGTAATCCATCCTGAACCACTACCTTTTAAAAACGTTGGTACCGACTCCTCCAAAGTAGCAGTACAGACAATTCGTGTATTCCCTAACTCTATAAGACAGGATCCCTCCGCATATTTTATATACTCAGGAGTAATATTTATTGGTCTTATCTGATCAAAACCTCTACCATCTTTTCTAAGCATAAATATCTCCTCCTTTAGAATCAATGGCTACAATCAAAGGAAAATCTTTTACCTCCAACTCATATATGGCTTCCGGACCTAGCTCTTTATAGGCAACTGTCCTTATTTTTTTTACATATTTTGATAATAATGCTCCGCAACCAGAATAAGTTAAAAAATAAACTGCTTTATATTTCTTTATTGCCTCAATAACCTTTTTTGAACGTCTGCCTTTCCCAATCATACCAAGTAAACCTGTTTTAAGCAATATAGGGGTAAATTCATCCATGCGAGAACTAGTAGTAGGACCACAGGCTCCGATGATCTTCCCTTTAGGTGTATTAGTGGGACCACAATAATAAATAATCTGACCTTTTAAATCGAAAGGCATTTCCCCTTTTTTTCTAATTATCTCAACCAAAGTTTTATGTGCAATATCTCTGACAGTGTAAACTATCCCATCCAGTAAAACTTCGTCCGCTACTTTTAGATTCTCAACCTCTTTTTTATTTAAAGGTGTCTTTATCCTTTTCATAAAACCTCTGTCGCGCTCCTTAAAACATGACAACTTATATTAATTGCTACAGGTAAACCTGCTATATGTGTCGGATAGGTAATGATATTTACTGCAAGAGAGGTGGTTTTTCCACCCAGCCCCATAGGTCCAATATTTAATTTATTTATCTCATCTAATAATTTTCTCTCTAATTTGAAAATTTGAAAATTTGAAAATTTGGATTTATCTGGAATTTGAAATTTAGAATTGGGAATTTTTTTTAGTAGTGCTTTTTTTGCCAAAAAGCAGGCATAATCAGCTGTCCCTCCTATTCCTACGCCAATAACAAAAGGGGGGCAAGCATCAGGGCCAGCAGATCTTACTGTTTCAATAATAAAATCTTCGACTTCTTTTAAACTCACCGTAGGATTAAACATTCTCAGTTTTGTTTTATTCTCACAACCGAAACCTTTGGGCAAAACTGTAATTCTTACTCTATCACCTTTTATAAATTCGGTGTGAATAACTGCCGGATTAAAATCTAAAAAGTTTCTTAAAATCGGATCAACTATAGAATCTCTTAAATAACCTTTCTTATAACCCTGTCTTACCCCTTCTTGAATTGCTTTATATAAATCTCCAGTGATCTTTAAATCCTGACCCACTTCTAAAAAAATTACCGCCATACCTGTATCTTGACATATAGCTAAACCTTCTTTTTGGGCAATCAAAGCATTTTTTATAATTGCGGAGAGAATCCTTTTGGCTATTTTATTCTTTTCTTTCTTTAAGGCACTCTTTAAGGCAGCAAAAACATCCCTGCGCAAAACCGTATTAGCCTGAATACAAAGTTTTTTCACCAATTCCTTTATCTGATAATCATAGATTCTTCTCATCTCTTCTTTGCTTTATATTCTCGCATCACCATGGTTTTAATTCCACCGCGCGGATTGAACTCTCCCTCTATCCTTACCCATCTGGGTTTGCAGGCTTTAATAAAATCCTCCATTATTTTGTTTATCACATGTTCATGAAATATCCCAATATTTCGGTAAAAATTTATGTAATATTTTAGAGATTTTAACTCAAGGCAGTATTTATCAGGGATATATTGGATTTTAATCGTGGCAAAATCCGGTAAACCTGTCTTTGGACAAATACAGGTAAACTCCGGAATCTCTATAGTAACAGTGTACTTCTTATCCGGATACATATTCTCCCAGGTATCTAATGTGGGTGTCTTTAAATCTCTGATATCTGTTTGAAGACCCCGGTAACTTGATTTCTTTTTCATCTTAATTTAAGAAATTTATTTATCTGAGGGATTATTCTTACAGAAGATAAATAGTTAATACTATATTCCTGAAAATCTATTAATTTTTTAATTAATTCCCTTTTTATCTCAAAAGAATTTGGCTGTAAGATGAAAGGGATATCTTTATTAAAATTTTTTATCAATCTCACGGCCTCCTTTAAGTCTCTTAATTCTGTAGAACTACAGATTACCGTTTTAACAAAAACTTCTTTTTTTAAAGCGGATTTTAAAAACTTTTTATGTTCATTCCATAATCCTTTTAATCCTGTTGAGGAAGGCAGTTTTATATCCATAGAGACGATCTCAATCATATCTATAACCTTGTTTAATTCTTTAGATAATGTTCCATTTGTTTCTAGATATATTCTTATTTTTAATTTTGGTAAAAGTTCTTTTAAAAAATCTACCTGTAAAAGCGGTTCTCCACCTGTAAGACACAAAGAATGATATTTTCCCTTAAAGGAGTTTATCTTTTTAATAAGTCTATCTAAATCGTATTCTTGGTATGATTTTAATCTTGTATCACAGAATTTACAGGTTAAATTACAACCGTAAAATCTTATAAAAAGTTGTCTTATCCCTTGATATACCCCCTCTCCTTGGATACTCTCAAAAATCTCAGAAATCCTTCCTTTCACTCCTAAACCATCATTAATCACAAAGCAAAGGATCTTTCAGCCCTGCCTCCTCAAAACCCTTTTGCCGAAAATAACAACTATCACATATACCACAGGGTTGTTTACCGCCTTTATAACATGACCAGGTAAGTTGGAAAGGAACCCCCAATCCTCTGCCTAATTTAATAATCTCTGATTTTGTCTTATCTATCAAGGGAATTAAAACCTTTATATTTTTGCCTTCGACTGCAGTCTTTGTGCCCTTTTCTATAACCTTGTTAAATGCATTAAAAAAATCTTGCCGACAATCTGGATATCCTGAATAATCTTGAGTATGCGCTCCGATAAATATCGCCTCCGCACCAACTACCTCTGCACAGGATAGAGCAAAACTTAAAAAGATAATATTACGCGCCGGAACATAGGTAGAAGGAACGATGTTATTGTGTTTTAGTGTTAGAGCGTTATAGTGTTGGGGAATCTTTATATTTCTATCTAAAAGAGCAGAACCCTTCCACGGTAAATCTATCCTTAAGAGTTTATATTTGCATCTAGCAAAACGAGAAATTTTTTTAGCAGAATCTATCTCACGCTTATGTCTCTGATCGTAATCAAAGATAAGACAGAAACAATCAAAATTCTTTTTTTTAGCAAGATACAAAGTAACTGTAGAATCTATTCCTCCAGAAAGGAGGACAACTGCCCTTTTCATTCTTCTTTAAAACTAGCCAAGGCATCCTCTGATTCCCAAACTACAACCTCTTTAATCTTATAGGATAAGTTCTTCTCTTTCAATTTTTCAAATATGTAGCGCGCGATATTTTCTGATGTAGGATTTGTCTTTTTAAAGAAAGTTATTTTATTTAAATACCGATGATCAAGCTTAAAGAGTATACGGTTTAATTTCTTTTTTAAATTTTTAAAATCTACCACCATTCCTGAGGCATTAAGTTTTTCTGAAGAAACCACTAGTTCCACTTTCCAGTTGTGTCCATGTAAACCCTCACATTTTCCTCTATAACCTCTTAAAGAGTGTGCGGCGCTAAATTGTTTAATTATCCTTAATTCATAACCCATAGTTTACCATTTTTATATTTTTTATAGGTTCTTTTAAAAAATGTTGGGCAACTCTCAAAAAGTTTTCTGGAGTATCCGTAACAAAAAATTTATGCGTACCTTTCTTTTTAGAAAGATTAAATAGTTGTTCTCTTTCTAAAAGCTCTTTTACTTTATAGACCACCTGCTCCGCCGAATCAATTAAAGTTACATTTTTACCCATCACTCTTTGAATCACGGGTTTTAACAAAGGATAATGGGTACAACCTAAAAGCAGAGTATCAATATCTGCTTCTTTAAGATTCTTTAAATACACGCGTGCGATCTCAACGGTAATTGCGCTATTAAACCAACCTTCTTCAACGAGTGGAACAAAAAGAGGTGTGGGCACACTTATTACCTTTGCCGAATAATTAAGCCTCTTAATTTCTCTCTCATAGGCTCTGCTTTTAATTGTAGCAGGTGTTCCAATAACTCCTATCCTTTTATTCTTAGTAGCATATACTGCCTCCTTTGCTCCAGAT
>JAMWCP010000031.1:0-4178 GCA_023819665.1 Candidatus Omnitrophota bacterium | reverse complement strand
CATCCACAATAGGAATCTTAAAATACTTTCTTACCTCCTCCAACGCCATACTTGAGGAAGTATTGCAGGCAATCACAATAAGTTTTACATTCTGTTTAAGAAGAAAGAGAATATTTTCTAAAGTGAATCTTACAATTGTAGACTTTGATTTTGTACCATAGGGAACACGCGCAGTATCACCTAAATAAACTATATTTTCTAAAGGTAACTGCTTGATCAACTCCTTCACTACCGTTAAACCCCCTACTCCCGAATCAAATATACCAAGTGGTTTATCCATCGTTTCTAAAGATTGGTGGAGGTGCGGGGAATCGAACCCCGGTCCCTAAGTAAAAAGAATAAAAGCCACTACATGCTTAGCCTATCTTTTAAACTTAAGTTTATCCTCTCCGATAGACAGGATAGGATAAACTGCCGCCTTTAAAATTCTCGTTCACAAGACCAAAGACTAAATCTTGTGAACCAGCCTGTATGTGCAACTCAAGCCTAAGCTACAGGCAACTTAAGCTTGAGGCCCTAACCTTAATTAAGGATAGGGACTTGTACGCCTGCCGGCACCATTGTTGTCAATGGTAGCCGGTTAACTAAAGTGTCGGCGTTTGTCTTTTGCTAAGGTTTTATAACGCGGCCAACTTAGCATCCGCGGCATGCTACTTTTACTCTCTTACTTAGGTCGAGCCCTGTTCACCCCCTTTTTTGTCTTAAAATTCTCTTAATCTTTAAATCTAACTCTCTCTTTTTAATTGCATGCCGGCGGTCATACATTTTCTTACCTCTGCATAGAGCCAGCTCTACCTTTGCTAATCCTCTCTGGTTAAAGTAGATCTTTAGAGGAATTAGAGTATAACCATGCTGTCGAAGACTTTGATATAATTTTTCAATCTGCCGGCGATGGAGCAAAAGTTTACGTATACGATTGGGCTCTACTTTAAAAGCACCTGTTTGAGGTAAATTGGCAATATGGGTATTGTATAAAAAAACTTCTCCTTTTTCAATTCGCGCAAAACTTTCGGAAATATCAGCATTTCCTTGTCGTAAGGACTTAACTTCACTGCCTTTAAGTTCAATACCTGCCTCAATGATCTCTAAAATATCGTAGTTCTTTAATGCCCTGCGATTACTTATCACTATTTTATTCATTTTATCATAAAATATGTAAAATACAAACTTAAAAATAAAGGTAAAGTTATAAGTGAAACTATATGCCCAAAGAATATCCCTTGACTTATAATTAAATCGTCTTTTTGATAATGCCTTACAATTAAAGATAGAGAGGTAGCCGGAGGAACGGCTAATTCTAAAATTATAAGTAGACCTATAAGTTCAGATAATCTAAATTTAATAAACAAAAGCAAACCTAAGAGCGGCATAAGAATAAGTTTTGCCAAAACTAAATATAGCATTGCCTTTTTATCAAATCTATTTATCTGTAGCTGGGCAAGACTACCTCCTACTACTATTATTGCTAAAGGCAAGGTAGAATCTCCAAGCATACTTAAAGGTCGATAAACAAAACCAGGTATAAATTTATCTAAACCTAAATAAACTATGATTAACCCTACTAAAGTAGCAACTACCGGTGGACTGAATAGACTCCCCAATTCAAGACTCTTCTTGCGAGAGAGACTAATAAGATATATTCCAAATGACCACATAATAAGATTAAATCCTAAAAGAAATAAGAATATATAGATGAACATCACCTCCATTTTTTCTTTGGGTAAAATGGCACTTATTAAAATCAAAGGTAGGTATCCTGAATTTTGAAAAGTAACCAAAGAAAGAAACTGCAATTTATATGGAAGTTCTTTTAGAAAAGGTAAAAATATCATCCCTATCACTAACCCTAAACCGGTAATAAAAAAACTAATTAAAGGATAAATCCACCATTCAGGATATTGAGTAAAACTAAAATTTTTAACTAAGCGCAAGAATATCATCAAAGGTAGACTCACCTCTACTACTAACTTACTTAGAAAATTTAATCCTTCTGAATTAAGAACTTTTCTCTTTACCAGAAAAAAACCCACCAAACCTAGGATAAATAACTCAAATACCCCTTTTAGAGAAATTCCTAAAAATTTTATCCACATTGTGTCTCCTGTTGATATTATATTATTATAATTAGAAAATCCACAGATCACAATCAATTTATCTACTATCATAAAAGCAAATCAAAATGTTTCACTTTTAACAAAAATAAAAAACTACCTTTTTAAAATAGTAAAATTTAAAATTTCCAATTTTACATTTATAAATTTTCAACTCTTTTTTAAACTTATTAACATTTCGGCTTCTGAAGTATTAATCTCTATATATGAAAAACAACAGGATGAGCGTCGCTGAAAGTGTTGACTTTCCTGGGATTAAAATATCAGGAATAAAATCCATGGTTTTAAGTTTTTATCTTCTAAATGGACAATCTATTTTAAACCGGAATTATATTGGGATTACACAAATTTATCTTCTATTATGGTATAATAAAATATAATGAAATGGATATATAAAATTTTCTTCTTGGGATTTATAGTCCGTTTTATTGTAAGTTATTTTTTTACTCATCCCTTTGAAACAGATTATTTTATTATTGCTGAAAATTTAATCAAAAAAGGAATATATAGTTTAGACGGTATTAATCCTACCTCTTTCCGTACACCAGTATATCCCCTTATATTGGCCACAGTTACTTTTTTCTTCGGAAAAGAAAAACTTGCTTTTATCATTCTCTCTGCTCTTATAGGTGCAACTAATACCCTTCTCTGCGGATATTTAGCTAAGAAATTATTTGACCAAAAAACCGCTGCCCTTTCTAGTTTAATTTATATATCTTTACCCTATCTTGCCCAAAAAGAGGCAACTACCGAGGGTGGATTCGTCAGTCTATTTTTAATGCTGGCGACAATATTTTTCTTAAAATGTAGGTTTAAGAAAAGTTATCTTTATATTATTACTTCTGCTCTCTTCTTGTCTTTTACTTATCTCGTACGTCCGGAAACCTGTGCGCTTACTTTATTTATCTCTATCTGTATTTTTATAGATGGTGTTTTAAAGAAAAAGCAGACAAAATTAATTTTAAAAGAGGGACTACTGTTCATAATTGTATTTATTACTGCAATCCTACCGTGGGGATGGCGTAACTACAGTACCTTCAGACATTTCTATATTGCCCAGACAAATTTTTGGTACAATTTTTATATTGGAAATCATCCCCAAACATTTAATGTCTATCCTTATTTAAGTCTGGATAATTTTAATACAAAGGAAAATAACGAGTTGAATATATTAGGAGATGAATTTGAAAGAGAAAGATGTGCAAAGAAATTTTTTTTAATTCAATTAAAAAAAATGGGATTTGCCGGATTCTTTAAGAACTCTCTGCGAAGATCTATTTATCTTTGGAATATAAGATTGGTTCCTTATACTGAATACATAGTAAAAGTAAAGATGAAATATCAAATACTAAACAAACCACGCTCTTTATATAAAAATCTCATTTTTAGTATTCCATATACACTTCTTTTATCATTATTTCTTTACTCTTTATATTTAGAACGTAAACGTAAAAAACTCATTTTTTTCGTCTTAGGAATTATATCTTTTTTTTCTTCGCCATATGTTCTCACTATAGCTTACTCTCGCTATACTACATTTATATACTTTACATTGATCATCATGGCATCCAAAAGCATTGTCTACTTAATTGACAGAATTATAGATTTAAGTTATACTAAAAAATATTTTACGTAAGATTGTAGAACTGAGATTTGGATCTTCAAAACACCTTGCCGCGGTGGCGGAACTGGCATACGCGTTAGGTTCAGGACCTAATGTCCATTAAGGACTTGAGAGTTCAAATCTCTCCCGCGGCATATATATAGATATTTGAATCAAATATAAAAATGAAGTTTCTTTCTAATAAAGCAAAGGGCCTGTTTCAAAGGTAGGTTCGTATCCTTCATCTGAAGAAGAAAAGGTGGTATTTATCTCTTCAGATAAAGAAGACTCCTCTTTAACGACAGGTATTTTTTTTCTTTCTTGCTTTCTACTTAATAAATTAAATAAAAAAACAAAAGTCACTAAGCCAATAATAACCCCTATTATCATCATAAGCTTCTTATTCATTTTTTATATCCTCCTTCCTGCCAGATAAGTCTTTTGTCAAGCCCATCGTCATAGGA
>JAMWCP010000030.1 GCA_023819665.1 Candidatus Omnitrophota bacterium | reverse complement strand
GCAGATTATATGGGAATGTTGGCGACCGTTATAAATGGCCTAGCACTCCAGGATGCTTTGGAGAAGTTAGGTTTGCCTACCCGTGTAATGACTGCTATTGAAATGCAAAGAGTTGCGGAACCTTATATTCGGCGTAGAGCAATACGTCATTTAGAAAAAGGCAGGATTGTGATCTTTGTGGCAGGGACGGGCAACCCTTATTTTACTACCGATACAGCAGCCGCTCTGCGGGCAATGGAAATAAATGCAGATGTTATTCTAAAGGCTACAAAGGTAGAAGGGATATTTTCTTCCGATCCTTTTAAAGATAAGTATGCATATAAGTTTAAAAAGTTAAAGTATATTGAGATTCTTAAAAAAGGTCTTAAAGTAATGGATGCAACTGCCGTTAGTCTCTGTATGGATAATCGCCTTCCCATTATCGTTTTTAATCTAAATGTATCAGGGAATATTAAACGTGTGGTTTTGGGAGAGAAGGTAGGAACAGTTGTAAATTAAGATAAACCTTTATAAAAGGTTTCTTTTTATAATTTCCTTCCTTTATTTTAACCAAAGGAGTAAAGATGAAATTGAAAGAAATTCTTTTGGATACCGAAAATAAGATGAAAAAAACTATTGAGTCGGTAATGAGAGGATTTTCCGAAGTAAGAACAGGTAGGGCTCACCCTGGTTTAGTAGAAGGTTTACATGTTAATTATTATGGGAATTCCGTATTATTAAAACAGATTGCTTCTATTTCAATACCCGATGCTCATTTGATTGTAATTCAACCATGGGATCCCTCTGTTATAGATGAGATAGAAAAAGTAATTTTAAAATCCAATTTAGGAATAACCCCTTTTAATGATGGTAAGATAATAAGATTGTCTATTCCTCCTTTATCGAGAGAACGTCGAGAAGAATTGGCAAAGTTGATAAAAAAGATGGCAGAAGAAGGAAGGATTTCTTTAAGAACTATCAGGCATACTGCGAAAGAGACAATTGAAAAATTAGAGAAGGATAAGATTATATCCGAAGATGATAAGTTTAGAGGATTTGATGAGTTGCAAAAATTAGTAGATAAATATACCTCTCAGATAGATGAGATTTTGAAAAACAAAGAAAGAGAGATATTCGAATTTTAGGAGCCACTAGCTCAACCGGCAGAGCAACGGCCTTTTAAGCCGTGGGTACCGAGTTCGAGTCTCGGGTGGCTCAAATATAGTTTTTAGTTATTAGTTCATAGTTTTTTAAAGAGAGCGGACGTGGCGGAATTGGGATACGCGCAAGGCTTAGGACCTTGTGGCATGAAATGCCTTGGGGGTTCAAATCCCTCCGTCCGCAGAAATTTTTAATAATTTTTGAGATTGATAAGAAAAATAAGTCAGAAATCCTCTGAGGCGGGTTAATGAATGCGGCGGTAATTCAGCGGTAGAATGTCTGGTTGCCAACCAGAATGTCACGGGTTCAAATCCCGTCCGCCGCTTAAAAAACTGAATTCTTAATCTTAAAAAAGGAGAAGAGATTATGAAGATTATGGATTTTTTGTCGAAGAAGGCAATTATACCAGCTTTAAAATCTACTAAAAAGGAGGAGGTAATAAAAGAATTAGTAGATGCACTTATTCAGGCAGGAGAGATAAGTAAAAGTCATCGTAATAAATTGGTAGAAGCGCTTTTGGCCCGAGAGAAGTTGGGTTCTACTGCTATTGGTCAAGGTGTAGGTATCCCTCATGCTAAATCTGAATACGTAGATAAATTAGTAGCAGCTTTAGGGATTTCTCCTAAAGGAGTAGATTTTGATTCTTTAGATGGAGAGCCGGTTTACATTGTATTTTTGTTATTAGCACCTCAGGATTCCGCAGGTCCTCATCTTAAAGCATTAGCTTTAATTTCTCGCTTACTTAAAGATAAATACTTTCGTGATAATCTTAGATCAAGCAAAGATGAGAAGGTAATTCTTAAGTTTATTATGGAAGAAGATGAGAAGAAGATTTAATTTTAGTAAATTTAGTAAAAATAGATTTAAAGGTTTACTGCTCTGGTTTTATCCGGGGTTAGGGATAAAACGATGGGTTTTATTTTCCACATTCGGTATATTTTTGCTAATTGTAGGAGTGGCCAATTTCCAAAGCGAGAAATTCATATTTATTAAAATCTTGAATCTGATTGTATTTAGCTGTGGAGTAATTATCCTAATTTTAGGGATAATTCGGCTTTTAAGATCTTTTTTGAATTTATTTCTTCCCCACGCCGATAAGAACTTAGCAGATATTATGATTCAAAAAAGACAACTTTTACGTGGTCCGCGAATAGTAGCAATAGGTGGTGGTACAGGATTGTCTGTACTTCTAGAGGGACTTAAAAAATACACTTCTAATATTACCGCTATAGTTACGGTAGCAGATAGCGGAGGTTCCTCAGGAAGACTCCGTCGAGAGTTTGATATTCTACCGCCGGGTGATATACGTAATTGTCTCGTCGCTTTAGCAGATGCCCCTGCTTTGATGCGCGATTTATTTCAATTCCGTTTTAATAAAACTTCTGAATTAGAAGGACATAGTTTTGGAAATCTTTTTATTACTGTAATGACTCAACTTACAGGTGATTTTGAGAGGGCAATTAGAGAGTCTAGTAAAGTTTTGGCTATTCGAGGTCAAGTGATCCCCTCTACGCTAAATAAGATAGTTTTAGTTGCACGTTATAAGGATGGTTCTATTGTTGAAGGAGAAGATCAGATTCCTAAGAAACGTTATCCGATTGAAACGGTGTATCTTAAGTGTATGGATTCACAGCATATTAATGCAACCACTGAAGCAATAAAAGCGATAAACGAAGCAGAAGTGATTGTTTTAGGACCAGGTTCGCTTTATACGAGTATTATTCCTAACCTCTTAGTAAAAGAAATTACGAATGCGGTTGTGCTTTCTAGTGCGATGAAGGTATATGTTTGCAATATTATGACTCAGTATGGCGAAACAGATAATTATACTGCTTCAGACCATCTTAAGGCAATAGTAAAACATTCTCATCCCAAATTGATTGATTGCTGTATTATAAATAAAAGCGATATACCTGAATGGTTACTTAAACGTTATAGAGAAGATAATTCATTCCCGGTGGTTGCAGATACCGATAAGATAAGAGCGTTGAGATATCGAGTAATAGAAGAGGATGTAACCAGCGTAGGTGAATTTATAAGACATGATTCAGATAAACTTGCCCGACTTATTTTAGGTTTAATAGAAGAATTTTGACATGCCCCGGATAAAAAAGACAATTATGATAAAAAATAGACAAGGATTACATGCTAGACCTGCTACCCTTTTTGTACAGATAGCTAACAAATTTGACTCTATTATTACAGTAAAAAAAGGTAAGGATGTAGTAAATGGGAAATCTATAATGGGATTACTGATGTTAGGCGCAGAGAAGGGAAGTATTATTCAACTTCAAGCAGAAGGAGACGATGCTTATCAAGCCATAGCGGAGTTAGAGTCGTTCCTTTTGATGGAGGAATAATGATTGAACTAAAAGGTATTGCTGCTTCCGATGGAATAGCCATTGCGACAGCTTATAAAGTAGGGAGAGAGATTTTTGATATTCCTAAAAAACCTATCAAAGAGGAAGAAATTCCTTTAGAAATCCAGTTTTTTGAAGAGGCCCTTATACAGACACGTAAGGAGATAATCGGATTACAGGAAAAAATTTCTAAGGAGATAGACAGAGAGACAGCAAAGATTTTTGATGCTCATCTTTTAGTTTTAGAGGATCGGATGTTAATTGAGGAGGTAATCTTAAGACTTAAAGAGGAGCGTTTAAATGTTGCCTATATATTTTCTGAGGTCTTAAAAAAATATATCGAGGTTTTTTCTAAAATAGAAGATGAGTATCTTAGAGAGAGGGTGGTGGATATAAATGATGTGGGTAGACGTATTTTACGTAAACTTACAGGCAAAGAATACGCTTCTTTAGATAAAATTTCTGAGAGAGTAATCATAGTCGCCCATGATCTTTCTCCTTCCGATACTGCTACGATGCATAAGAAAAATATTGCTGCCTTTGTTACAGATGTGGGAGGTAAAACTTCTCATACCGCTATTATGGCTAAATCCTTGGAGATCCCGGCGGTGGTAGGATTAAAGGATGCTACAAGTAAAATTGATAGAGGAGATCTTTTAATTGTTGATGGAACGAAAGGTGCGGTGATTATTAATCCGGATGAAGAAACATTAGAGAGATATCGACAGGAAGAAAAGAAGATGTTCGGTTTGATTAAGCGTTTTATGTTTGTCAAGGATCTTCCTGCAGTAACTTCAGATGGGATGTTGGTAAAAGTACTAGCTAATATAGAATTACCCGATGAGATTATCTCTGCTAAACAGCACGGTGCAGAAGGAATTGGACTTTATCGTACCGAGTTTTTCTATATGAATAGAAAAGATTTTCCTACAGAAGAAGAACATTATCAAGCTTATAAGTACGTAGCAGAGACAATGTATCCTCATGAGGTAGTGATTAGGACTTTGGATTTAGGTGGAGATAAGTTTATTTCCCAGATAGAGATTCCTCAGCAGATGTATCCTTTTTTAGGTTGGAGAGCGATAAGGTTCTGTTTAGCAAGGCCGGATATATTTAAAGTTCAGTTGCGTGCAATATTGAGAGCATCTATAGTAGGAAATCTAAAACTTATGTATCCAATGATTTCTGGGATAGATGAGTTTAGAAACGCCAATTCTATCCTGGAAGAATGTAAAGGTGAGTTAAGAAAAGAAGGATTGTCTTTTGGAGAGAACATAAAAGTAGGAGCAATGATTGAATTACCTTCAGCAGCTTTGACTTCAGATCTTTTGGCAGATGAAGCAGATTTTTTTAGTATTGGTACCAATGATCTTATTCAGTATTCTTTAGCCATTGATCGTGGTAATGAAGATGTAGCTTCTTTTTATGAGCCGGCACACCCAGCCCTTTTAAGGATGATTAAAAATGTTATTGATACTGCCCATAAAGCAGGAATACAAGTGGCAATGTGTGGGGAGATGGCTTCAGAAGTAAAATTTGTTCCTTTACTTGTGGGTTTAGGTTTAGATGAATTTAGTGTTCCTTCAATAGTTATCCCTCAGATAAAGTATGTGATTCGTGCTTTGAGTAAAAAAGAGGCAGAGTCTTTTGCTAAAGAAGCCTTAAGTTACCCTACAGGAAAAGAGATAGAAGAGCTCTGCGATAAGAAAATTAGAGAAATTATACGATGAGATATTTTAATTTTAAGAATATCCCCCGACTTGATAGAGAAGATATGTTAATCCGTCTAATGGAGTTTCCATCACAATGTCAGTCTGCCTTAGAGCTTGTTAAAGATACAGAAATTACTGTTAAGAAAAAATTTTTTAGGAACATAATTTTTTTAGGCATGGGCGGTTCGGCAATCGGAGGGGATTTAGTAAGGTCATATTTATATTCCGAACTGGATATACCGGTAATAGTTATTAGAGAATATACTATCCCTCGTTTTCTGGATAAAGAGAGTTTGGTATTTGTTTCTAGTTATTCTGGCAATACAGAAGAGACGCTCTCTGCTTATACAGGGGCAAGCAAGAGGAAAGCTGCTATTGTTGCAATATCTTCGGGAGGCAAACTTAAAGAATTGTGTAGTAAAAATAAGGATATATTTATCCAAATACCCGAAGGATTTCCTCCGCGTTGCGCTTTAGGATATTTGTCTCTTATTCCACTTAAAGTATTAGAAAAAATAAAAATAATTAGTAGTCGTCAAGATGAGTTTCAGGAGACAATTTCAGTATTAAATGATTTGAAAGAATACCTTAATCCATCCGTCAAAATGAAAGACAATCTAGCTAAATCTCTCGCCTCAATGATATACAACAAAATTCCTCTTATATATACCGCTTCTTTAAATTTTGATGTGGTAGCAAGTCGTTTTCGTACCCAACTTAATGAAAATGCTAAGATTTTAGCAATGAGTAACTTTTTCCCAGAAATGAATCATAATGAGATAGAAGGACTTATAAATTCTAAAAAAATATTTAAACATCTGATAGCCATATTTATAAAAGATAAGGGTTTTCATCTTCAAGTTAAAAAAAGAATAGAGATAACCGCTCAAATTATGAAAAATAAAGGGATTCCTATTTTTGAGCTTAACTCAAAGGGAGAATATCTTCTTGCGCGGATATTTTCTTTAATATACATGGTGGATTTTATATCATTTTATTTAGCAATACTTTATAATACGAATCCTACACCGGTAGAAATAATATCTTTTCTTAAAGATAAATTAAAAAAATAATAAATAAAAAAATAAAGATGCAGGCATTAATTTTAGCAGCAGGGTATGGACGAAGACTTTATCCATTGACCAAAGAATACCCCAAGCCATTGCTAAAAATAAAAGATAAACCCATAATTGATTATATAATCCCAAAATTAATCCGGGTAGAAAATATTAAAAAAATTTGGATAATTACTAATAATAAATTTTTTTCTTATTTTTTAAAATGGAAAGAAGAAAGAAGATTTAATAAACCTATTTGTTTAATCAACGATTTGAGTTCTGATTATAGTAATCGTAAAGGAGCCTTAAAAGATATAGATTTTGCTATCAAACAAAAAAAAATAAAAGATGATCTTATTGTCATAGGAGGAGATAATCTTTTTGATGAGGGATTGGATGGATTCATCTCTTATATAAAGAAAAAAAAGGATCATTTTGTTATTGGTTTATATAGACTAAAAGACAAAGCGAAGGCACATTGTTATGGTGTGGCAAAGGTGAATAGACAAAAGAGAATTATTGATTTTAAAGAAAAACCTTCTTGTCCTATCTCGAATTTAGTAGCAATGTGTCTCTATTATTTTCCTAAAGAGAAATTCATCTTTTTAGATGAATATCTAAAAAAAGAAAGCCACCTATCTGATGCCACAGGTAATTTTATCGCATGGCTTTACAAGAGAGAGAAAGTTTACGCTTATACATTTGGAGGTCTATGGTATGATATAGGAGAGCATGAATTTTTAAGAGAGGCAAATGAAAAAATGGGAGTATAAGGAGGTAGGTTTTATGAAGAGAAGATATTTGACTTCTGAATCAGTAGCAGAAGGCCATCCTGATAAGTTATGTGATCAGATTTCGGATGCAGTTTTAGATGAAATTTTACATCAAGATCCTCAAGGAAGGGTTGCTTGTGAGACATACGTTACAATGGGGCTAATTATTGTAGGAGGAGAGATAACTACCAAAGGTTATGTAGATATTCATAGTTTGGTGCGTCGGCTTTTACAGGAGATTGGTTACACCGATCATAAATTTGGACTGTGTCATGAGACATGCGCTATTATAAATACAATCCATACTCAATCTTTGGATATTGCTCAAGGAGTAGATCGAGGTGGAGCAGGGGATCAGGGGATAATGACGGGTTATGCTTGTAGAGAAACAGAAGAATTTATGCCTTTACCTATTATCCTTGCACATAAGTTAGTGATGCGGATGGCAGAAGTAAGAAAGAAGGGAATTTTGAAATATTTAGGTCCGGATGGAAAATCGCAAGTAACTATAGAGTATGAGAATGATCAGCCCAAAAGAATAGATTCAGTAGTTTTAGCCTGTCAACATACGGAAGAGATTTTGGATTCTACAGGAAAGAATATTACCAAAAGAGCCCGCGAGGAGATGATTGAGGCAATTGCCAAGCCTGTTTTAAAGGAATATATTGATAAGGATACGAAATACTTTGTAAATGAAACTGGAAAATTTGTCATCGGCGGTCCACAGTCAGATACCGGAATGACCGGGCGAAAGATAATGGTGGATACTTATGGAGGGATAGTTCCTCCGGGTGGAGGTGCTTTCTCCGGAAAAGATCCTACCAAAGTAGACCGCTCAGCTGCCTATATGGCAAGATACATTGCCAAAAATATTGTGGCTGCAGATCTAGCAGATAGATGTCTGGTCCAGCTTGCCTATGTGATTGGAAGAGTTCAGCCTCTGGCAATAATGGTAGATACATTTGGAACTGCAAAGATCCCTGAAGAAAAATTGGTTAAATTGATAAAAGAAAATTTTGAACTTACTCCCCGCGAGATAATTAAGAGTTTAGATCTTTTAAGACCTATATACAGAAAGACTGCTTGCTATGGACATTTTGGAAGGAAAGAACCCGAGTTTAGCTGGGAGAGTTTAGATAAAGTAACAATCTTAAAGAGGCAGGCGAGACGGATGTGAATTTAAAAAATCAAAATGCATAAGAGAGATTTTTATGAATTACGATATTAAAGATCTCAATTTAGCTAAAAAAGGTATTTTGAGGGTTGAGTGGGCCCGCCAGAATATGCCGGTTTTGAATCTGATTGGGGAACGTTTTAATAAAGAAAAACCTCTTAGAAAGATAAGGATTTCTACCTGTCTTCATGTAACTACTGAGACTGCGGTTTTAATGGAGGTTTTAAAAAAAGCAGGTGCAGAGATTGCTCTTTGTGCCTCCAATCCCCTTTCCACCCAGGATGATGTAGCAGCCAGTTTAGTTAAGCATTTGAAGATATCGGTATTTGCTATTAAAGGAGAAGATAGAAAGACTTACTATAAACACATAAGGTCCTGTCTTTCTGTAAAACCTGATGTTACCATGGATGACGGTGCAGATCTGGTAAGTACAGTTCATAGTTCAGATTTTAGGATTCAGGGTAAAATTATGGGTGGTACCGAAGAGACTACTACCGGAGTAATTAGATTGCGTGCTTTAGCAAAAGAAGGAAAACTTAAATATCCAATAATTGCTGTAAACGATGCCTTAACCAAACATCTCTTTGATAACCGTTATGGAACAGGCCAATCTACTATTGATGGAATTTTAAGGGCTACCAATAGATTGATTGCGGGAACTTACTTTTTAGTCTGTGGTTATGGTTTCTGTGGTAAAGGTTTAGCCATGCGGGCAAAAGGAATGGGCGCAAATGTAATTGTTTCAGAAATAGATCCCTTGCATGCATTGGAGGCGGTTATGGATGGTTTTTTAGTTATGCCCTTAGATTCCGCAGTAAAGTTAGCAGATATTATTGTTACGGTAACCGGTAATATTAATGTGATAAATAAAAGACATTTTCTTCTAATGAAGGAAGGCGCAATTTTAGCCAATGCCGGACATTTTAATGTAGAGATAGATATACCCTCATTAGAAAAATTAAGTATAAGAAAAAGAAGAATACGCGATTTTGTAGAGGAGTATACTTTAAAAAATGGCAAAAAGATCTATCTTTTAGGAGAAGGCAGACTTATAAATCTTACTTCTGCTGAAGGTCATCCTGCACAGGTTATGGATTTAAGTTTTTCTAATCAGGCGCTTTGCGTAGAATATATAGTCAAGAACTATAAATATTTAGAGAATAAAGTTTATAAAGTTCCTGAAGAGATAGATAGGGAGGTGGCAGAACTTAAATTAAAATCCTTAAAGGTAAAAATAGATACCTTAACAGAAGAACAAAAAAAGTATCTGTCTAGCTGGGATTTAGGGACATAATGTAATTTGTAAAAAGAAGAGAGGGATATGAAGGAAAGATTATTTAGATTTTTAATCTTTAATATCTTATTTTCACTTATTGCCGGTAATATCTTGGCAAATGAGATTGTTACAGACTCACAAATTAAAGAGGTGGTGGTTTATCCAGATTCTGCCTTGATTACAAGGAAAGCTTCGCTTAAATTAAAGCCAGGTGAATACAAAATTATCTTTGCCAATATCATTACAGAACTCGATGAAAATTCTTTAAAAGTTTCTGTCTTGGGTGAGGCAGAGGTAAGACTCTTTGGTGCGCAGTTAAAGAGAGAATATGTAGAAGAGATTCCTTCTGAAAGAATCAAGCAGTTAAAAGATGAGATTCAAAGGTTAGAGGATCAGATAAAGAATTTACAGAATACTAAAAACTTACTTTTAGAAGAGAAGAATTTTTTAGATTCCGTAAGACTATTTTCCCGAGACCAAATTCCCAAGGATTTAGTTACCAGGATGCCTACTCCCAAAGAGTTGGATGATATATTAAAATTTTTAGATACAAAACTTAAAGAGAATTATTCAGCAATAATGGAGTATGAGTTTAAAATTAGAGACCTTGTGAATAAAGTGGATACTTTAAAAAAGGAATTATCCCAGATTTCCGGTCCGCAGAAGAAAATAAAAAGATCGATAGTGGTGGAGTTAGAAGTTTTAAAACCAGGAAGTTTAGATTTAAATGTCTCTTATTTAGTAAAGGGTGCCTGGTGGCAGCCAATCTATGATGCGAGGGCAAACTTTGAAAAATCTGAGGTAGAGTTGGTTTATTATGGAGTTGTAAAACAAACTACAGGGGAAGATTGGTCGAATGTAGAGATTTCTTTATCTACGGCAAAACCGGCAATTGGAGGAAGGATGCCTTATGTTGCTCCGTGGTTTTTGAAGCCATTGCACACACCGGCAGCAATAGAGGATAAAGCACGAGAGAGAGTCGGTTCTGTTTATCAATATACAGCATTTGCTCCTTTGGAGAGATTAGAAGGAGCTAGGCCTGAGGTTGAATATGCAGAAGTAAAAGAAAGGGGAGTTGCTTTAACTTATAAACTTTCTCGCAAGGTAGATATAAAATCTGATGGTTCAGAGCATAAATTACCCATATCCTCACAGATTTTATCGGCAAAATTTGAATATTCCGCTTATCCAAGAGTGTCTAATTTTGCATACTTGGGTAGTCGCGTTACTAATGCTAAAGATCTTCAATTACTTGCCGGCAGAGTCAATATTTTCTTAGAAGGAGATTTTGTAGGTTTATCTAGTATCGATAATATTGGAGCGGGCGAGGAGTTTGATCTATATTTAGGAGTGGATGAGAATGTAAAGATAAAAAGAGAACAGATTGAAAAGAAGGTCGATGAGACTTTGATTGCGGCGATTCCTTCCGCTACAAAGCGTGCCATATTTAAATATAAAATAACGGTAGAGAATTATAAATCAAAGAGAATCCATGTGAAATTATTTGAAGCGATGCCGGTTTCAGAAGATGAGCGGATTAAGGTAAAGATAAGTGACGTAAGCCTTGAGCCGAATCAGAAAGATTGGAAAGACAGAAAAGGTATTTGGTTGTGGGCTCTTAAATTAGAGCCCAAAGCAAAACAAGAGATATATTATGCTTTTAGTATTGAACATCCGCGCCAGATGCAAGTAGAAGGACTGTAAATGGCGATAAAAAGGATTGGAGTTTTGACTACAGGTGGAGATTCTCCAGGGATGAATGCGGCAATAAGGACAGTGGTGCGTTATGGAATATATAATAAACTGGAAGTGTGGGGTGTTTTTCGGGGTTGGTGGGGTTTAATTAATGAGGAATTAAAACCTTTTGATCATCGTTCGGTTTCAGGGATAATCAATCAAGGAGGCACGATTCTAAAAACCGCAAGGTGTCCTGAATTTAAAACTGAAGAAGGAATGAAGCGTGCCTACGAGACACTAAAAAAATATAATATTGAGGGAATAATTATCATCGGTGGAAATGGAAGTTTTACTGCCGGTTATGAATTCTATAAAAAGTATAAAATACCTTGCATAGGGGTCTCTGCTACTATTGATAATGATGTAAATGGAATAGAGATGACTTTTGGTGTAGATACCGCACTTAATACAGCATTAGATGCTTTAGACAAAATAAGGGATACTGCGACTTCTATGGAGAGGATTTTTGTTGTAGAGGTAATGGGGAGAGAATCCGGTTTTATTGCCTTGAATGTGGCTTTAGCCGGTGGTTGTGAAGAGGTAATTATTCCAGAAAGACAATACAATCTTGAGACAATCTGTCATGATATTGTGGAAGGAAATTTAAGGGGGAAAATTTCTTGGATTATTGTGTTGGCAGAAGGCGCCGGTAGTGCAGAGGATATTGCACAAAGAATTAGAGAAATGACAGATTTAGAGACACGCGCAATTACCTTAGGACATATTCAAAGAGGTGGTAGACCTACTGCTTTAAGCAGAAGGTTAGCAATCTTATTTGCTAAAGAAGCGGTAGATTGTTTAATACACGGAGAGTCTGTTAAGGCTATCGGATTAAAGAAAGGTGAGATTACAAAGGTTGATTTTGAGATGGCTATTCAGAAAAAGATCTGGGATGTAGAGGGCTTGTATAAGATGGTAAAGATATTAACTTAAGAGGAGGGCTTATGGGAAGAAAATCTTTGGATATGGATATTCTCGTGATGGATGTAGTGATGAGTGATGATTTAGAGAAGAAGAAAATATTGGCGAAAAAGATATTCAATCTTGCTTATAAAAGAGGAATTTATCCCGCAAGTATCCATCAGTTTTATATGGCGAGGGGGAAAGGTGAAATCAGCAGTAATTTTACTGTGCCTGCTATAAATTTAAGAAGTCTAACCTATGATTTAGCAAAAGCTATTTTTAGAGTAGCAAAGAGAAATAACTCTGGGAGTTTTATCTTTGAGATTGCCAAATCTGAAATTGGTTATACAAACCAACTGCCGATAGAATACTCTGCAGTGGTTATGGCGGCAGCCATAAAGGAGGGATTCAGTGGGCCGGTATTTATCCAAGGTGATCACTTTCAGGTGAATCCCAAGCGATTTAATCAGGACCAGAAAAAAGAGATTGAAGAACTAAAGAATTTAATTTATGAGGCAATCGAGGCAGGTTTTTATAACATTGATATCGATTCTTCCACTTTAGTGGATCTGTCTAAGCCGTCGATTTCTGAACAACAGCGATTGAACTTTGAGGTATGTGCAGAGTTGACCGCCTTCATCAGGAGGAATCAGCCAAAATGGATAGATATTTCTGTAGGGGGGGAGATAGGAGAAGTGGGTGGAAAGAATTCTACGCCGGAAGAACTGCGAGCTTTTATGAAAGGATTTAGAACATCTTTGGGAAGCGATTACATTGGAATTTCAAAGATATCTGTTCAGACTGGAACCACCCATGGTGGCGTAGTTTTACCTGATGGTTCAATTGCGAGGGTAAATATTGATTTTGATACATTAAAGATTTTATCGGAGATCGCCCGCAAGGAGTTTGGATTGGCAGGTTGTGTTCAACATGGGGCTTCGACTCTACCTTCCGAGGCGTTTCATAAATTTCCGGAAACTGAAACCGCTGAAATTCATTTAGCCACGGAGTTTCAGAATATGATTTATGAGAGTAGATATTTTCCTTCAGAGTTGAGACAAAAAATTTATGATTGGTTAAAGGTAAATGCTGCCAGTGAAAGAAAAGAAGGAGAGACCGAAGAACAGTTTATCTATAAGACGCGTAAAAAAAAGCCTTAGGTCCATTTAAGAAAG
>JAMWCP010000029.1 GCA_023819665.1 Candidatus Omnitrophota bacterium | reverse complement strand
TGGAAACAAAAAAGATGAGGTTATACTCGGCGCCCGAAATAGACTCTCTGAGAGATGAATTTATTGCAGTTATGGATGATGATTTTAATACTGCTAAAGCAATGGCAGTTTTATTTAAATTGATAAATATTATTGAGCAATCCATTGTTCATTATAAAGAAAATATACAGAAGATCATCTACGCAAGATCTATTCTTCGGGAGTTAGTTAAAATATTAGGTATAACTTTGGATATAGAACCTTTGCATGATTCTGTATTGGAAAAGATAAAATTGAGAAATAAATTAAGGGAAAATAAGAAATTTAGCCAAGCAGACCAGATAAGAGAAGAACTGGCAAAAGAGGGGATTATACTAGAAGATACTTCTGAAGGCACTATCTATAGAAGAAAGATATTATGAGAGGATTATTTTTTACTTTTGAAGGACCGGAAGGTAGTGGTAAAAGCACACATGTTAAACTCCTTTATGAATATCTTGAAAAGAAAAATTTTGATGTAATTAAAGTACGTGAACCCGGAGACACGCGGGTAGGAGAAAAGATAAGAAGAATTATTCTCAATCCGGAATATAAAGAAATTTCTCCTTTAACCGAAACCCTTCTCTATATGGCTTCTCGAAATCAGTTGGTAGAAGAGGTTATTTTACCATATCTAAATAAAGGATATATTGTCTTATGCGATCGTTTTTTAGATTCTACCATTGTTTATCAAGGATTTGCTTTAAAAGTAGAGCTCGATCTGATTAAAAAAATAGCTAATTTTGTGTGTAAAGGAATAACTCCTGATTTGACTATTGTATTAGATCTCCCGATAAAGGAGGGATTGCATCGTGTAGGTAAAAAACCCGATCGTATAGAAAAAAGAAACCTTGCTTTTCATAGGAGAGTAAGAGAAGGATATTTTAAACTATCCCGGCTGTATCCGCACAGAATAAAAATTATTCCTGTGGAGGAGAAAATATCTGTTACACAGAATAAAATAAGAGAACTTATTTTAGAGAAAATATGTCTTTTAAACAAATAAGAGGTAATATAAATTCAATAGAATTTTTAAAACAGATATTTCTAAATAAACGAGAAGCTTGTGTTTATCTTTTTTATGGACCAGAAGGGATTGGTAAGAAATTGATCGCTCATAATTTAGCTAAAGCTGTAAACTGTCTTAAACAGGAAGAGTTTGATTCCTGTGATGAATGTATTTCTTGTAGAAAAATAGACGCAGGGTGTCATTTGGATGTCTGTTATATTGTACCGGATAATTCAAATACGATAGGAATAGCAGAGATTCGCGTTCTAAAAGAGAGAGTTTATCTGAAGAGTAACGAAGCAAGAAAAAAAGTTTTTATTATCGATGAAGCAGAAAGAATGACTGTAGAGGCAGCCAATGCATGTCTGAAGATTTTAGAAGAGCCTACACCGGATTGTTTAATTATACTTATCAGTTCTAAACCCCAGTTAATTATCTCTACAATACTTTCCCGCTGCTATAAAATAAAATTTACGGGTTTAGAGAAAAATGAGCTTAAAAAGATACTCATGGTCGATTTTAATTTAGACGAAATACTTGCACATTATTTGGCTTATTTCTGTGAAGGCAGAATGGGAAGGGCTATACAGATGAGTAGACAACCAGATGTATTGATTCAGAAGAACAAAATTATTGATGATTTTTTTACTTCCTTAACAGTATATGATAATAGAGACTTTAAAAGAGATAAATTAAAAGAGATATTAGAAATTATATTAAGCTGGTTTAGGGATATTTATATAATAAAGATAGGTATATCTGATGATTTAATAAATATCGACCGTAAAGAACAGATCTCAAAAGATGCTCGACATTACTCTTTGAAAACAGTTGAAGAAATAATAAATTTTATATGTGATGCGGTGTCTTTTTTGGATAGAAAAGTAAATCCCAAACTCTTATTTAGTAATCTTAAAGCAAAAGTAAAGGCATGATCTATGAGGTACGTTTAAGAGATTTTGGTCCGCGTATATATGGTATTACTGAGGATTTGTTTTTAAATAAAATGACCCTTGTTATTATAGAGCATGACCGGGGTATTGATTATGGGAGAGTTGTTTCTGATGCTTTAAATTACTCACCAAAAGAGCCATTACGTAAAATTATTCGTATAGCCAATCAGAGTGATATAAACCAGATCGAGCAGAATCGAAAAAAAGCAAAGGAAGCAAAGATTGTATTTCTGGATAAGGTTAAGCAATATGAATTAGATATGAAATTGGTAGAAACAGAATATTCTTTAGATGAGAAGAAGGTTGTGTTTTATTTTACTGCCGAAGGGAGGGTTGATTTTCGTCAACTTTTAAAGGATTTAGCCAAGGTATTTAAGGCAAGAATTGAGTTAAGGCAGATTGGCGTAAGAGATGAGGCAAAACTCAGAGGAGGAATGGGGAGCTGTGGGAGAGAACTTTGCTGTGTTACATTTTTGAAAGATTTTGAGCCTGTAACTATAAAAATGGCAAAGGAAGAAGGACTTTCTTTAAATCCTACAAAAATATCAGGGGTTTGCGGAAGGTTGATGTGCTGTTTATATTACGAGTATGAGACTTATAAAATATTATCACGCGGTCTACCCAAAGAAGGAGAGCGTATAGCTACGCCTGAAGGTAGAGGTAAAGTTATAGGAGTAAATGTATTTACACGAAAGGTTAGTGTAGAGTTAGAAAATGGTAAACAGATAGAGATAGGATATAAGTAATTCATATATGAATAAATTTTACATTACTACTCCTCTATATTATGTAAATGCAGAACCACATATTGGTCATGCTTATACTAATATTGTAGCAGATGCCTTTGCTCGTTATATGCGTAAGATTATAGGTGATGAGAATGTTTGGTTTCTCACGGGTACTGATGAACATGGACAGAAGATAGAACAAGTAGCCCGTCAGATGTCTTTAGAACCCAATGATTTTACGGATCGCATGGTGTTAAAATTCAAAGAACTATGGGAAAAACTTGATATCTCCTACAATGATTTTATCCGTACCAGCGAAATCCGTCATATCCAGATAGTAGAAAAGGTATTAGATATTTTATATCGTCAACACGATATTTATCTTTCTGAGTATCAAGGTTGGTACTGTATCCCTTGTGAGACTTTTTGGACAGAGCCACAAGAAGGATTAGTTTGTCCTGATTGCAAAAGACCTTTAGAAAAAATAAGTGAGAAGAATTATTTTTTTAAACTATCTAAATATCAAGATTGGCTGTTGGGATATTTAGAGAAAAATCATACTTTCATAAAACCCGAATATAGATATGAAGAAGTGAGAAGTTTTTTAAAGTTAAATAAGCTTAACGATCTCTGTATTTCCCGCCCTAAAGAAAGATTGAGGTGGGGTATCACCCTTCCTTTTAGTAAAGAGCATGTTACTTATGTTTGGTTTGATGCACTTTTGAATTACATCAGTGCAGTAGGTGATTTTGACAGCCAAGGAAAATATCATTCAAGGTGGTGGCCGGCAGATATTCAACTTATTGGCAAGGACATTTTAAGGCAGCATGCTATATACTGGCCAATAATTCTCCATGCTTTAGGGATTGAACCCCCTCACTGTATATTTGCACATGGTTGGTGGATGATAGGCGGCGGAAAAATGTCAAAATCAAAAGGGAATATTGTTTCGCCTTTAGATATTGGACAACGCTACGGTGTGGATGCTCTTAGATATTTTTTATTGAGAGAAGTAAGTTTAGGTATGGATGGTAATTTCAGCGAAGAAGCAATTGTGAGAAGATATAATTTTGACTTAGCCAACGACTTAGGTAATTTAGTATATAGGACGATTAATATAATAGAGAGATATTTTTTGGGGAAGATTCCTCAGTTAGAGATTAAGGAAGAAGGAGTAGATGAGCAGAGCCGTCAGATTATTATAAAGATAGAAAGTTTAAGAAAAACCGATATTATGTCTATTGCCGATTTTAATTTTAGTTATATCTTAGAGAGAGTATGGGAGCTGATTAATATGACAAACAAATATATTGAAGATAAAAAACCGTGGAGTATGTTTAAAGAAAATAAAATAGAAGACCTTAAAGTATTTATAAATGTTTTGATTAGAGCAATAAGAGAGGTCGCATACAATCTTTCTCCCTTTATGCCTGCAACTTCTAATTCTATTTTAGAACAGCTAGGGGATAGGGAAATAAAAAAAGGAAAACTTTTGTTTCCCCGTATTGATGTGTAATTAATTTAACGAGTTTTATGTTTGTTGATACTCATTGCCATTTAGATTTTGAACAATTCGATTTAGATAGAAAAGAAGTTATTCAGCGAGCAAAACAGGAAGGAATAGATTATTTGATTAATATAGGTTCAAGTCTTTGGGGGTCAAAGAGATCCCTTGAATTAGCGGGGGAGTATGATTTTATTTTTGCAACGGTAGGTTTTCATCCCCATGAGGCAGATAATTTTGATGAAGGTATAAGAGAAGATTTATACAATCTTGCAAAGAGATCCAAAGTTGTGGCTATAGGCGAGATAGGACTGGATTATCTTAAAGGTTATTCTTCAAAAGAAAACCAAAATAGAACATTTATTTCTTTAATTGAACTTGCGCAGGAATTAGAACTGCCTTTGGTGCTTCACTGTCGTCAAGCGCAATCAGATATTATAGAGATATTAAGAAAGAAAAAGGCAGAAAGGGTAGTGATGCATTGTTTTTCGGGTGATGAAAAATTTTTAGATACCTGTTTAGAGATGGGATTTTTTGTGTCTTTTACCTGTAATATTACTTATAAGAACGCTCATTCTTTAAGAGAGGTATTAAAGAGGGTTCCTTTAGAAAGATTAATGTTAGAAACAGATGCTCCGTTTTTACCTCCTCAGGAGTTTAGGGGTAAAAGGAATGAGCCAGCCTATTTAAAATTTTTAGCGCAAGATATAGCAAGGTTAAAAGGATTGACTTTGGAAGAGGTGGGTAGAGTTACCACTCATAACGCAAAAATTTTTTTTAATCTAAAATGAAAAGTAGAGTAGCTATTCTCAGTTGTAATAAATATGTTTATGAAGATGTTTATGATACATTAAAAAAGGCACTATCAATTTTAGGAGGTATAGAAAGTTTTGTTAAGCCAAAAAGCAGAGTTCTACTTAAGCCAAATCTTTTAATGGCTATTTCGCCTGAGAAAGCTGTGACTACTCATCCCCAATTGGTAAAGGCAGTGGTAAGAATTCTAAAGGATATAGATTGTCACATTTATCTAGGGGATTCCCCTTCGGTTTGGTTTAAAGTAGATCTTCAGGAGGTATTTGAGAAATGTGGGATGAGAAAAATAGCCGAAGAGGAGGGTATAGAGCTTGTAGATTTTAACCATCCCATATGGAAAGAGAATTTTCCATTGACTAAATGGTTAGAAATCTGTGATTGTTTTATTTCTTTACCGAAGTTTAAAACTCACACCTTTACCATACTGAGTGGTGCAATAAAAAATCTATTTGGTTTAATTAGTGGAATGTATAAAGCAGAATTGCATCGAAGATATCCTAAACAGAAGGATTTCTGTAAGGTATTAGTAGATCTCTATGCAGTGGTTAAACCGCATTTAAGCTTAACTATTGTGGATGGGATTGTGGCTTTACAAGGAGACGGACCTGCTACGGAGGGTATACCTAAAAGTACTAATTTTATCTTAATAGGGGCGGATGCTGTAGCTATTGATAGCATTTTGGCTTTAATTACAGGATTGAATCCTCTGCATATACTGACTACTCAAGAAGCAAAGGAAAGAAGGCTGGGTATAGCCGACTTAAAAGATATAGAGATTTTAGGAGATAATTTATTAAGTTTTATAGATAGAGATTTTAAATTGCCACGCACATCATGGGTTAACAGAGTTCCTTCACCGTTTTTGGATATTGCCAAATTAATGATGCGTTTCTACCCAAAAATAAAACAACTCAACTGTTTGCAGTGCGGTTTATGTACGGAGATTTGTCCTGTAGGAGCAATGAGGATAAAAAATAAAAAAGTAGTAATTGATTATGCAAAATGTATTTCTTGTTTTTGTTGCCAGGAAGCCTGTCTTTACTCTGCGATTAAGATAAAGAAGAGCTTATTAGCAAAAATAATTGGTGTATAGAGAAGTTATTTTGAATCTATAATTGGTGATGAAGAGTATTTTTTGGAGGAATAATGGTTTAGTAATAATTGATCAAACCTTACTTCCCGCTCGAGTAGAATATCTTTTTTTATCTAATCCAACAGAAGTAATAGAGGCAATAAGAAAAATGTGTATTCGTGGAGCGCCTGCATTAGCAATAGCAGCGGCTTTTGCTTTGTTTTTAGGAATAAGAAACTTAAGAGCAAGGAGCTATATAGAATTTAGAAAAGATTTCGATAGAATCAAAAGATCTATTGCTTCAAGCAGACCTACGGCGATAAATCTTTTCTGGGCTCTAGAGAGGATGTCACGCAGATTAGAAGAGAATAAAGAAAAATCTGTAAGAGAAATTAAGAGGATATTATTTAAAGAGGCAAAAGATATTTTAGAGGAGAACAGGTCTGTTACGAGACAGCTATCAAAGATAGGTGCTCAACTTATCAAAGACAATGATAGAATTTTAACTATCTGTAATACGGGAATTTTGGCTACGGTGGATTATGGTACTGCCTTGGGGGTAATTTATGAAGCAAAAAGACAAAAGAAATCTTTTAAGGTTTTTGCTTGTGAGACTAGACCATTGCTTCAGGGGGCACGTTTAACAGCATGGGAACTCAAACAAAATAAAATAGATGTAACTTTGATATGTGACGGTATGGCGGGATATCTTATGCAGAAAAAGTTAATCAATAAGGTTATAGTAGGAGCAGATCGTATTGTTCTAAATGGAGACACCGCTAATAAGATTGGGACATATAACTTGGCAGTATTATGCCGTTATCATAAGATCCCTTTTTTTGTGGCAGCTCCTCTTTCAAGTTTCGATCTGTCTATTAAAAACGGTGATTTTATACCTATAGAAGAAAGAGACCCGCGGGAGGTCACGCATTTATTTTTTAAAAAACCCATCGCTCCTGAAGGAATAAAAGTTTTTAATCCCGCATTTGATATAACGCCGCACAGATTAATAACCTGTTTTATTACAGAAAAAGGCATAATCAAGCCTCCTTTTAAAAAGAACATTAAAAAAATTTATAATGAGAATCAGTAAATTAGGGGAATTTGGTTTACTTGAAAGAATTAAAAAATTGATGAAGCATAAAGATCCTTTGGTAGTAAAAGGAATAGGAGATGATTGTGCAGTAATAGATTTGGATAAAAAAAGATATATATTATTCTCTTGCGATATGCTAATAGAAGATGTTGATTTTAGAGAAAATATATCTCCTTATCTAATAGGACGCAAAGCAATGGGAATGGTTTTAAGTGATGTTGCTTCAAAAGGGGGATTGCCTAAATATACTTTGGTCTCTTTGGGATTATCTAAAAATAAAACCCTTGATTTTGTTAAGAAGATATATCAAGGTTTTATGTATTGGGTGAAGAGATTTAATTTTGAAATAGTAGGAGGAGATATAAGTAGAGCAGAGAAATTGATAATAGATATAAGCGTATTAGGTTTTGTGGAAAAGAAAAATCTTGTTTTAAGAAATGGAGCAAAGGTGAATGATATTATTTTTATTACCGGTAAGCTTGGGAGGAAAGATAAACATCTCTATTTTTTACCTCGTATAGAAGAAGGACGCTATCTGGTAAACAATTTTAGAATTAACTCTATGATTGATATTTCTGATGGTTTACTTCAAGACTTATCTCATATCCTACAACAGAGTAAAGTGGGAGCGGTGCTTTATAAAAATCTTATACCTTATGATAAAAAGATAAATTTCGATGAAGTTTTAAATCAGGGGGAAGAGTATGAGTTATTATTTACTCTACCTCCTAAAGAGGCGAGAAGATTGCTTTCTATGAAAAGGGGAGTTTACCATGGAATTGGTCAGATAGTTTCTTCTGATTACGGAGTAAGGTTGATTGATGAGAATTTTCAAGAAAGAAAAATTAAGATAAGAGGTTTTCGGCATTTTTGATGCGAATAAGATCCTTTTCGGAAAAACAGACTTTTAATCTAGGTAAAAAATTAGCTACTTTTCTCAAGATAGGTGATACGCTCTGTCTCTATGGTCCATTAGGAGCAGGTAAGACTATTTTTGTAAAAGGAATTGCAAATGGGTTGGGTATCCCTAAAGAAGAAGTGAATAGCCCTGCTTTTGTTTTAGTTAATGAGTACAAAGGGAAAATACCGATTTTTCACTTTGATTTTTATAGGTTAAAAAATACGCAAGAGATTATAACTGCCGGCTACGAGGATTATTTTTATAGAGAGGGTATAATTATTATTGAATGGGCTGAAAGATTATCTGATTATCTTATGCCTTCATATTATCTTGCGATTGAATTTAAGATTTTGAATAGAAACAGCCGGCAGATAAATATCTCTTCCTTTGGTAATCAATACACCTATATTTTAGAGAAATTTAAAAAACGAATACAATGAAAATATTAGGTGTTGATACTTCTACTAAATTCTTATGTATTGGTGTGTTTGATGGTTCAGATATTTATGAGTATCGAATTAATTTAGGGATGGGGCACGATGTGTTTTTGATAGAACATATTAGAAGAATATTGGATGCACTAAAGATAAAAATTGAAGAGTTGGATTATTTAACAGTAGGTATAGGGCCGGGTTCTTTTACAGGATTAAGAATAGGTATATCTACAATAAAAGGTTTGGGTTTAGTATTAAAAAAGAAGGTGATTGGTCTGTCTATTTTAGATATTATTGCCTATAACGCCTTAGAATTAGAAGACGCGTCTTATATTTGTCCAATTTTAGATGCTAAAAGAACTTTATTGTATACGGCGGTTTATAAGAAAGGTGAATATTGTTTGAGACAGATTACTCCCTATTCTTTATTTTCTATTGAAGAATTAATAAAGATAATTCCAGCGGGTACTTTTTTTTTAGGTGATGGAACTAATTTGTATAAGCACATAATTCTAACTAATATAAAAAATAGTCGAGTTCTCGACGAAGAATTTTCTTGGCCAAAAGGAACAAATATTATAAAATTAGCAATTCAACGTATAGAGAAAAATAAAGTTGAATCTATAGAGAAACTCAAGCCCCTTTATCTTTATCCTAAAGATTGTCAGGTTTTTGGGAAAATAAAATAGTTTGTGAAAAATACTTGACAAGATTCGAAAAATTTGGTATATATTTATTCTTGACAAGTTTAATTTTATAGATTATATTTAATACTGTGAAAAAAGGGAATATTGACAAGTAGAGAAGTCAGTTAGCCCGATGGGTGGGATTTGAAAAGGCGTCCAGAATCGGGACGCCTTTTTTATAACTTGTTCTTTGAAAAAAAGTCGGATTTATTTCTCCAAAAAAAGACTCCAGCATAATTTTTGGAGGGTTTGATCCTGGCTCAGAGTGAACGCTGGCGGCGTGGATTAGGCATGCAAGTCGAGCGATTCTGTGCTCAACTTTAATATTCCGCAAGGAATGTTAGAGTTGAATACAGGATAGCGGCAGACGGGTGAGTAACGTGTGAGTAACCTACCCTTAAGTCAGGAATAGCCTTGCGAAAGCGAGAGTAATACCGGATGTGCTCTGATAGACATAAGTTTATCAGAGTAAAGGCATCAAAATGCCGCTTAAGGAGGGGCTCGCGTCCTATCAGCTAGTTGGTAGGGTAATAGCCTACCAAGGCAATGACGGGTAGCTGGCCTGAGAGGGTGGTCAGCCACACGGGGACTGAGACACTGCCCCGACTCCTACGGGAGGCTGCAGTCGAGGATATTTAGCAATGGGCGAAAGCCTGACTATGCGACGCCGCGTGGGGGATGAAGGTCTTCGGATTGTAAACCCCTTTCGATGGGAAAGAATTCCGATTTTTCGGGATGACGGTACCCAGAGAAGAAGCCACGGCTAACTCCGTGCCAGCAGCCGCGGTAATACGGAGGTGGCGAGCGTTACTCGGATTCACTGGGTGTAAAGGGCAGGTAGGCGGTTATGTAAGTTGAAGGTGAAATCCTTGGGCTTAACCCAAGAACTGCCTTCAAGACTGCATAACTTGAGGCTGGAAAAGGAAGACGGAATTCTCGGTGTAAGGGTGAAATCTGTAGATATCGAGAAGAACACCTGTGGCGAAGGCGGTCTTCTAGTCCAGACCTGACGCTGAGCTGCGAAAGCTAGGGGAGCAAACAGGATTAGATACCCTGGTAGTCCTAGCTGTAAACGATGAGCACTAGGTGTTGGGGGGGTAACCTTCAGCGCCGTAAGATAACTCGTTAAGTGCTCCACCTGGGGACTACGGCCGCAAGGTTAAAACTCAAAGGAATTGACGGGGGCCCGCACAAGCGGTGGAACATGTGGTTTAATTCGATGCTACGCGAAGAACCTTACCAGGGCTTGACATGCAGGAAGTAGGAACCTGAAAGGGGGACGACCTGTCAAGTCAGGAACCTGCACAGGTGCTACATGGCTGTCGTCAGCTCGTGTCGTGAGATGTTGGGTTAAGTCCCTTAACGAGCGCAACCATCGCCCTTAGTTGCTACTAGCTCATTGTAATTTATGACGCTAGGCACTCTAAGGGGACTGCCTGCAATAAGCAGGAGGAAGGTGGAGATGACGTCAAGTCCGTATGGCCTTTATGCCCTGGGCTACACACGTGTTACAATGCCCGCTACAAAGCGTTGCCAAGCCGCGAGGCGGAGCTAATCGCAGAAAAGCGGGCTCAGTTCAGATTGGAGTCTGCAATTCGACTCCATGAAGCCGGAATCGCTAGTAATGGCGGATCAGCTATGCCGCCGTGAATACGTTCCCGGGCCTTGTACACACCGCCCGTCAAGCGATGGGAGCTAGGGGTACCTGAAATCTCCGATTTCCGGAGCTGAAGGTAAACCTGGTGACTGGCGCTAAGTCGTAACAAGGTAGTCGTACCGGAAGGTGCGGCTGGATCACCTCCTTTCTAAATAAATAATAATTATCCGGGAGCCAAAAGTTCCCGTGAGAAAATTTCACATTGAGCAATGGGCTCCCTTATATATATCGCAGAGAGTGGTGGTTTTTTATCTAAGAAAACAAAATGCGAGAGATTAATTATGGGCCCATAGCTCAGTTGGTTAGAGCACAGCCCTGATAAGACTGGGGTCGATGGTTCGAGTCCATCTGGGCCCATTTAGTTATAAATGGGCAGGATAAAGATAAAATTGTCTAAAAAGCGGATAAATTCACCCCTGAGAATTAAATAACGGGGCAGTAGCTCAGTGGGAGAGCATCTGCTTTGCAAGCAGGGGGTCAGGGGTTCAAATCCCCTCTGCTCCACGGGATTTTTTTGATCATAGAATAATAATAAGACCTAGAGAAGATGACTAAGTTTTAATAAAGATAGATTTTGTTCACGCTTTTACCGCGTGAATCTATGCTCTTTGACAACTTCTTTTTTAGTAAGACAGAATAGCCGAGGATTATTTAATGGTCAAGCTACAAAGGGTCTATGTATGGATGACTTGGCTAGGTAGTGCGAAGAAGGACGGGGTAAGCACCGATATGCTCCGGGGAGTCGCAAACAGGCTTTGATCCGGAGATTTCCGAATGGGGAAACCTACTCCAACTAATATTGGAGTCTCTATTGCTGAATTCATAGGCAGTAGAGGCAATACTAGGGGAACTGAAACATCTCAGTACCCTAAGGAAAAGAAATCGAATGAGATTCCCCCAGTAGTGGCGAGCGAAAAGGGAAAAGCCTAAACCCTGTGCTGTATAGCACAGGGGGTTGCGGGATTCCACCATAAAGGTAGATGGAGGAATAGCAGAAGTATCTGGAAAGATACGCCCAAGAAGGTGAAAGCCCTGTATGCGAAATTCCAAAATCGCCTAAGGAAGTTCCCAAGTACTACGGGACACGGGAAATCCTGTAGGAATCTGGGCCGCCCAAGGTCCAAGGCTAAATACTCACCTAGACCGATAGTGGACAAGTACCGTGAGGGAAAGTTGAAAAGAACCCCGGTGAGGGGAGTGAAATAGAACCTGAAATCATAGACCTACAAGCGGTAGGAGGGCTATGAGCCGAATTTTCGGCTAATGCCTGACTGCGTACCTTTTGCATAATGGACCGACGAGTTATTCTTGTAAGCGAGTCTAAGGCCAAAATGGCTGAAGGCGTAGGGAAACCAAGTCCTAAAGGGGCGCTTTAGCTTGCAGGAATAGACCCGAAACCAGGTGATCTACCCATGGCCAAGGGGAAGTTCGCCGAAAGGCGGATGGACGTCTGAACCCGTCACTGTTGAAAAAGTGTGGGATGAGTTGTGGGTAGGAGTGAAAGGCTAAACAAACCTGGAAATAGCTGGTTCTCCCCGAAATATCTCTAGGGATAGCCTCGGGTTAACTACGTAGAAGGGGTAGAGTGCTGAATGGGTTACGGGTCCTTACCAGGATGCTGAACCCAACCAAACTTCGAATACTTCTACGTTTATCCAGGGAGTAAGACTTTGGGGGATAAGCTCCATAGTCAAAAGGGAATCAGCCCAGACCACCAGCTAAGGTCCCTAAATATAGGCTAAGTGGTGAAGGATGTAGAGTTACTAAGACAACCAGGATGTTGGCTTAGAGGCAGCCATCATTTAAAGAGTGCGTAACAGCTCACTGGTCGAGTAATTCTGCGCCGAAGATTCACGGGGCTTAAGCCTATTACCGAAGCTGTGGTTCGCCAAAGTTTCTTTGGCGGAGGTAGGGGAGCGTTCTGCATTGCGCTGAAGGTAGACCGTGAGGACTACTGGAGTAGGCAGAAGTGATTATGTCGGTATGAGTAGCGAAAATGCCGGCGAGAAACCGGCAGGCCGAAAGTCTAAGGTTTCCTGGGGAAGGTTAATCCGCCCAGGGTTAGTCGAGCCTAAGCCGAGGCTGTAAATCGCGTAGGTGATGGAGATGCCGTTAATATTCGGCAACCAGCTAAATAACGTTTTTACCTAAACCGATGACGCACTGAGGTTAGCACGGCAGAGGAATGGAGGTCTCTGTTTCTTTCGGAGTAATCCAAAAGAGGGATCTGGCGGTTTCCAAAGGAGAAGTGTGCTGAATCTTGGTGCCAAGAAAAATCTGTTTAGGGAGTTATTTAGCTGTTCGTACCGGAATCCGACACAGGTAGACCACCAGAAAATGGTAAGGCCCTCGAGATAACCCTCGTTAAGGAACTCGGCAAAATAGCCCCGTAACTTCGGAAGAAGGGGTGCCCTGATATTTGTAGTTTCATAAACGAAGGATATCAGGGTCTCAGTAAAGTGGCCCGGGTGACTGTTTAGTAAAAACACAGCACTCTGCAAACTCGAAAGAGGAAGTATAGGGTGTGAAACCTGCCCGGTGCTGGAAGGTGAAGGGGAGGAGTTATTTCGAAATTTCGGAAGAAGCTCTGAACCGAAGCCCCAGTAAACGGCGGCCGTAACTATAACGGTCCTAAGGTAGCGAAATTCCTTGTGGGGTAAGTTCCCACGCGCACGAATGGTCTAACAACTTGGGCGCTGTCTCAACGAGGGACTC
>JAMWCP010000028.1:11534-14423 GCA_023819665.1 Candidatus Omnitrophota bacterium | reverse complement strand
TTTACCTTGACTTTTACCGTAGCCCCGATAGTCAAAGATAAGGATACTTAGGCCTAAATTATATAAAAAAGATACCTTTTCTAAACGATGGGAGATATTACCAGCATTACCATGGGAGAAAATCAAAATATATTGAGCATTTTTATCCGGAATAAACCAGCCATGAAGCACAAGATTATCCTCTGTCTTTATATAGAGGTCTTGATAAACAAAGCCTAAACTCTTGGGCGTTACCTCTATTTCCGCCGTAGGAAAATATATTCCCTTTGCCTCCATAAATTTTACATATAAGAAAAGCCCGATTATCCCCCCAATTATGTAAATAAACAATTTTAGCATACAGAAATAATTAATTCGTTCTCAAAAGTCAACACTTTCAGCGACCTCATTTTGTTGAATTTATTTATTAACCTTTTGGTTTTAAGTTTTGCTTGCAGTTCTAAATGCAATACTTTTAAAAAGTACGGATTCATTCTGTCATAACCATTCACTATCCCGTTTAACGCATCAGATAATTCTTTAAAGTATTCTGATTTTTTCTTAATCCAAAAGTTTAAATAGTAAAAAGCAGTGGGATGTAATTGATCTAAAATATGGCCTAAAAATAAATATTCTTGCTCTAAGATATTACAATATCGACAATCATAATCATCAATACCTGTTCTAAAAATGATAAGATCGGGAGAATAGAAAGAAAGCACATATCTTAATCTCTGTATATTATCTTTTATACGGGCAATATAAGAATGAGTATGTCCTAATAAGTCAATCACTATCGCGTCAGAGTAATAACCTATGGCGCCGCTATCTTCACTTAATATTTTAATCTTAGAGATACTTTTTAGATTGCTTAGCAAATTAGCTATTTGGATATTATTACGCATCCCGTATTCCCCCAACAAATATTCATATGTTTTCTGTCTATTAAACATCAGTCTTTTAAATCCAATAAACTCATAATCTCCTTGCCGGATGTTGAAATTGGAAGGATTTATAAACAAAAGGATGGTAATCAAAAAAAGATATCGATACCTTCTTGTAATTAAAGAAAGGAGTCTATCTAATGTTTGCGCTGTTAAAAATAGAAGAAAAGGAATAGCAGGTATAAAAAAACGACTATCAAAACCCATTATGTGCCGGTTAAATAAATAAACAGAACAGATAAGGATAATAAAAAACAAACTGTATCTACTGCTTAACTTTTCTTTAGAAACAATAAAACCAAATAAAGCAAAGATAAATAAGGTAGCATATCTTAAGATAAATAAAATTAACTCTACCTTGCCAGGTAGGAGCTCTATATCGACCTTAATCCAAAAAGGGTTAGAAAAAATAGAGCCAAAATAAAAATATTTCCATGCAAAATAAATAAGACCTATTGTATAACAGATTATACACGAGAGAAAAAATTTTCTCTTACTTTTTTCGGAATGATACAACAACAGAAGAAGAAATAAACTAGCAAAGAATATTCCCTCCAAGCGCGCTAATATTAATAATAAATACGTTGCGGGTAGAAAAACAAAAAGCCATTTAAAACTACTTTCATTTTTTGCTTTGATTGCAGTGTAAAAAAAAAGCAAAACCGTAAATATAAATAGACTTGTATTTAATCCTGTCATTGCATGTTTAGCCGAAGAAGGCGTACTAATATAAATAGCCGTTATAGTTAAAGCCACCAATCTGTCTATTAAATCTTCTTTACATAATACGTATAGGATAATACTTATCATCAACACACATATAATATTGATAAGATGAGAAATAAACACTGGTTCGCACTTTAAATAAAAAAATAGAGAATAAAAGAGAACGGCAAGAAAATTAGAATAACCTTCCGTTGCTACCTCGCTAGGGTTCCATTTTACCCCAAATCCATTTTTAATATTGCGCGCATAACGAAATTCATAGAAGGCATCATCAAAAATAAGATTGCGTAGATGGAAGGTATTAACTGCAAATAAATATAAGCCTATAAAAATAATAAAAAAACCAAATATTATATCTTTTGTCTTCATATATATCTCTTGCTATCTAAAACCTTATAAACCCACCTCAATGCCTCTTTTTTGGTTTTAATTTTTCCGATCGCCTGCTGTTCCTCTATTTCTTTAAGAATCTTTCCAAAAAGCGGCGAAGGCTCTAATTTAAATTTTTTAATCAGGTCATATCCGGTAATCAGTCGTCTCAAGGGTTTTTCTTTTTGTTTCTTAAAGTACTCCCGGATTAAAAATTTGGCTATTCTTTCATGGTGCTGGCGGGATATTTTTGGGGTAAGCGGACCACGTGTGGCACGCTGGTCTGCTAAAGAAACTAAAAGTACGCCTACTGCTTCTTTGCCCGTATCACGAAAGAATCTAAATTTTGCACGCGCAGTTAACGTCTCTAAATCTGCCAAATACCCAGGTCTTAAGTGCCAGAGAACAATGGTCTTTAGTATATCTTCCTCCGTATTAGAAAGCTTTAAACCCTTACATATCTCTTCCACAAACTTTAAACCTATTCTTTCGTGACCGTGAAATTTTACCTTACCTTTCTCCCAGCGTTTTGCCTGAGGTTTCCCAATATCATGAAAAAAACAGGCTAATTTAAGTAGCGGTCTTCGTCTATGTTCGCTAGAGATTATCTCGTCAAGATATAAATTTAGCTCAGAATTATCTCTAAATTCGTTAAATAAAATCTCAATCTGTCTTAATGTTTCGAGACTGTGCTTAAATACATCCAGATGATGATATGGTCCTTGATAAACATTGCGCATATTTTTCACTGAAGGGAAAATCACTTCGAGTACCTTTAGATCATCCATCAGTTTAAAGTATGTATAACTTGATTCCAGATCTAAAATTTTAAATATCTCATCCCTTATCCTTTCTCCCGAAACTGCATTAA
>JAMWCP010000028.1:0-11524 GCA_023819665.1 Candidatus Omnitrophota bacterium | reverse complement strand
TCTATATTTTTTAATAAGCAGAACGGTTTTTTTATCGATCTTAAAACCAAGTTCTCCTGAAATACTGAATGCACGTAGAATTCTTAAAGGATCCTCTAAAAAGCTCTCTTCATTCACGAGGCGCACAACTCTTTTCTCTAAATCTCTAATTCCTGAATAAGGGTCAATAATATCTCTTAAAAGATCTTTGTGTTTCAAAAAATTCTCTAATTCGATAGCAAAAGCATTGATAGTAAAATCGCGATGCAACAAATCTTCACCTAAATCTCTACCACGAAAATCGGTAAAATCGAAAGTATAGTTTTTACCCGTTATTTCTTTAACTAACCTACAGCAACCATGTTCTCTATCTAAAACTACAAAACCTGTTTTTATCGTCTTCGAAAGTTCTTTAGCAAATTTTATAGCTCCTCTTTTAAGACAAAAATCTAAGTCTCTATTCTCCTTACCGATCCCTAAAAGAAAATCACGCAGATACCCACCTACTAAATACAGTTTTATCTTTTTCTTTAAAGAAAATAAGAGAATTTCATTTAGTATTTTCTGAATATCTTTGTTTTTAATCATCTTTATATTTTGAGGATCTTATAGGTGAGGTTTTCTAAATTAACCAAAGCAATAGTAGAAACCCCCGTAAGCCAACCACAACATTCACCGGGATTTAAAAGAAAAGGCAAAACACCCTCTTTTATCTCAGTTTTGTGAGTATGACCAAAGAAAATAACATCCGCCTTTTCTTTATTAACATCTATTGTGCTTATATTATGAACCACAGTAATATTTTTATTATTCAAATTTATCCGTAAAGGGGCATTGACTATTTTATCTTTAGATATCTTTAAAAGCCCTTCCTTCTCTCCATCGTTATTTCCAAACACTCCCTGCCATGGACAATTCAATTTATCAAGTATAGCAACAGAAAAAGGAGCAATGTAATCTCCCAAATGCAAAACATAGCTCACTTTATTTCTGTTAAACACCTTCACTGCCTTTTCTATCTTTGGTAGATTATCGTGAGTATCAGAAATAATCCCTATCTGCATTATTTTTCCAGATTAAAAAAATTGGACTGCCGTAATACTTCCTCTTCGACAAAAATAGGTGCATTGGATCTTACTGCTAAAGCAATACTATCTGATGGACGGGCATCAATAATCTTGGTTTTACCGTCCTGTTTCAGAACAAGTTTAGCATGGAAAGTATTCTCTTGAAGTTTATCTATAACTACTTTTTCTAAAACTGCATCGAGTTGTCTGATGGTATTATAAAGAAGATCGTGTGTTAAAGGCCGGGGTGGGTGGAAACCACTTATTTTTAATTTTATAGCAGATGCCTCGTTAAGCCCGATAACGATAGGCAAAATTCTTTTTCCCTCTTTCTCCTTCAACACGATTAGCTGATCATGACGATTTTCATCAATAACAATCTTATTTAATTCCATCTCTATCATTTTAAATCTCCTTTCTTTTTTCTTTCCTTAATACTATTTTTAATTCATCCATAAATTGACTTACATCCTTGAACTGCCGATAGACCGAAGCAAACCTTACATAGGCAACATCGTCAAGTAGTTTTAATTTCTCCATTACCAACTCTCCTATTCGTCTACTCGATACTTCACGTTCGGTAGTACGTTGAATGGTACGTTCTACGGATCTTACAATCTCTTCCATCTTTTCTAAACTTATTGGTCTTTTTTCACAGGCCTTCATAATCCCGGCGAGGATCTTTTTGCGATCAAAAGGTTCGCGCCGGCCATCTTTCTTTATTACCATAAGCCAGGTATCTTCTATATACTCATAGGTGGTAAAACGTCTTCCACATTTAAGACACTCACGTCTTCTTCGAATAGCTGAAGCTGATGCAGTCGAACGAGAATCTACTACCTTATCTTCTTTAAAGCCACAGTAAGGACATCTCATCTTAATTTTTAATTTTTACTTTTCTTATCTTAATTTTCGCTTCTTTTAATAGTTTCTTTGCTAAATAGTCAGGATAACCATCAAGCATAACTATCTCGCGTATACCACAGCTGATAAGCATCTTAGCACAACTAACACAAGGATGATTGGTAACATATAAAGTAGCATCTTTTAAATCCACATTGTGTAGTGCTGCTTGAATAATTACGTTTTGCTCTGCATGTATAGCTCGACACAACTCTTGACGTTGACCAGAAGGAATACCTAATTTTTCTCTTAAACATCCGATATCAATACAATGCGCTAAACCTGAGGGTGCGCCGTTATAGCCGGTAGCCAAAATTCGTTTATCTCTCACCGCTACTGCCCCAACTTGACGTCTCATACATGTAGAACGCTGAGCAACCAATTTTGCCATCTTTAAAAAATATTCATCCCAGCTGGGACGTTGTTCTATTCTATCTTTCTTCATACTTCATAAAATCTCGTTGTATAAAGGAAAACTTTTGGTTAAAAGAATAACCTCTTTTTTTATTTTCTCTAATTCTTTAGGATTATCTTTATTCTCAATTGCTTTATCAATAAAATGGGCAACCAGATACATCTGTTGCTCCTTCATACCTCGACTGGTTACTGCAGCAGTTCCTAAACGGATACCACTGGTAACCACAGGGCTATGTTTATCAAAAGGGATAAGATTTTTATTCACCGTAATTCCTGCCTGCTCTAAAACCCAAGCAGCTTCTCTACCCGTAATACCTTTAGGGGTTAAATCTACTAAAATCAAATGGGTATCTGTTCCTCCTGAAATAATACGAAAATTCTTCTTTTCCAAAGCAGAAGCTAATGCTTGGGCATTCTTTACTATCTGGGTCTGATAGTTTTTAAACCTTTTAGTTGCTGCTTCTTTAAAAACAACCGCCTTAGCTGCAATCACATGCATCAGAGGTCCTCCTTGAATTCCCGGAAAGATTAAATTATCTATTTTTTTAGCATACTGTTTCTTGCAGAGAACAAAACCTCCTCTTGGACCGCGTAAAGTCTTATGGGTAGTTGAACTAACAAAATCTGCATAAGGAACAGGTGAAGGATGAATACCTGCTGCTACTAATCCTGCAATATGTGCCATATCTACAAAAAGTAAAGCACCTACTTTTTGGGCAATCTCAGAGAACTTCTTAAAATCAATTATCCGAGGATATGCTGAAGCACCCGCTAAAATCATCTTAGGTTTATATTTTTTAGCTAAATAAAGAATCTGATCATAATCTAATCTTTCTGTTTTCCTATTTAAACCGTAAGTGAATACTCTATAAAACATTCCTGAGAAATTATGGGGATGCCCATGGGTAAGATGCCCTCCACAGGCAAGATCCATTGCTAAAACTTTGTCTCCTAAATTTAAACTTGCAAAATAAACTGCCATATTTGCCTGGGTTCCGGAATGTGCCTGAACATTAGCATGTTCTGCGCCAAAAAGTCTTTTTGCCCGCTGAATGGCTAAACTCTCTATCCTATCTACATAATCACAACCTCCATACCAACGTGCCAAAGGATAACCCTCTGCATATTTATTAGTAAGAACTGAACCTTGTGCTTCCAAAATCGCCAGTGAAGCGAAATTCTCTGAAGCAATTAACTCTAAATTTTCCCTCTGTCTTTTTATCTCTGCATCTACTGCCTTATATACTTGTAAATCAGTCTTTCTTAAATTATCCAACATAAAAAATTTCTCTCTCTATCTGTTTAATTTTATTTAAGCGCCGCCTATGCCTTCCCGCCAAAAAAGGAGTATTTAACCAAATCAAAAGTATACGTTTGGCTAAATCCAAAGTAATAAAATCTGCTCCCAACACCAAAATATTTGAATCGTTATGCTGACGAGAAAGACGGGCTGTTTTAAGATTATAACATAATGCTGCCCGCACCCCCCTAAATCGATTAGCAACTATAGAATTACCAATACCGGTCTTGCAGATAAGTATACCTCTTTTGTATTTACCCTCTGAGACAGCCTTGGCTACTCTAAAAGCAAAATCTGGATAATCACAAGATTGTGATGAATACGTTCCCTCATCTTTTATCTTAATGCCTTTTTTTAAAAGATAATCTTTCAACTTCTCTTTTAACTCAAAACCCGCGTGATCCGAACCAATAATGACTTTTTTTATTTTCATATAATATTTGCTATGCGTTCAACTGCTTCTTTTATTAAACGAAATATATCATCATAGTACTCTTTTGACTTGCCTATGGGATCAGGGATCTCTAAATCATCGCCTATCTCTATTTTAGCAAATTCTTTTAATAAAAAAAGATTGTTTTTCACATAGGGAGCCAACTCTCTTATCCTCTTCTCATGAATACTTTCCATTACAAAAATAAGGTCGGCTTTTTTTATCATTAAAGGATTAATGCTCTTTGAATTGTATCCGCTTACATCTATCCCTTCGCTTTTAAGTAATTCTATAGTTTCTAATGTGGGCTTTAGACTCCCTATATTAGCTATACCTGCCGAGATGACTTCTACATCTGTTCTATTCATCTCTTTTAATCTCTTCTTTAATAATGCCTCTGCCATAACAGAACGACAGGAATTGCCTGTACAAACAAAAAGTACAATTTTTTTATTTTTTACCTCTTCAATTTTCTCTTTGGGAATTGCTCCTTCTCTTATAATAGAAAATGGTTCTTTTGTTAAGTCTACGATAGTTGATTCAATACCTAAAGATGCAGGACCACCATCTACTGCTAAATCTACTTTTCCTTTCAAATCCCTTAATGCTTCTTCTAAAGTGCGAGGAGGAGGTCGACCGGAAATATTCGCAGAAGGACAATACAAAGGAAATTTCACTTCGGTTATTAACTTTAAAAGAAAAGAATGGTGCGGCATCCTTAATCCTACTGTATCTGGTAAATTTTCTTTAGGAATGATCACCGTCAGTGGACCTGGCCAGAATACATCAATAAGTTTATAAACAGAAGAAGAAATATTCTGAGCAAATTCTTCAATCCGCTCTTTTCGTTCTATAATTATGGTAAATGGCTTATTAAATGGTCTTTCTTTTATCTGATAAAGACGTTTTACCGCCATCTCATCATAAGAATTAACCACTATGCCGTAGACGGTCTCTGTAGGAACAATTACTAATCCTCCTCTGCTTAAAACCTCTGCCACTTTCTTAATTTTTTCTTCCTCTACACGAAGAGGATCTATTTTAATGAGAGACATTTTCATAATTAAATTTTATTCTCTCTTTAAAGCCCGCCATCCAATATCTCGACGATAATGCATCCCTTCAAATTGAATAACCTTTGCCGCCTGATAAGTCTTATATATGGCCTCTTTAAGGGTATTACCCAAAGCCGTTACGCCTAAAACCCTTCCTCCATCAGTAATATATTTTATGGTTTTTTGTCCTTTAACATCGGAGATCAATTTCCTTGTCCCCGCATGAAAAACTACTATATCGGGAATATTTTTTATCTCCTCCAATCCAAATATCTCCTTTCCTTTTTCATACTTTCCCGGATAGCCCTTTGAAGCACAAACTACACAGACACAACTACGTTCATCCCATCTCCATCTATCCATTCTTTTAAACTTAGCCAATTTACCCTCCACTGTTGCTAACATCGCCTCTAATAAATCACTATTTAAACGAGGTAAGATTACCTGTGTTTCAGGATCTCCAAATCTTACATTAAATTCTAACACCTTTATCCCTTGCGAAGTCAGCATAATACCGGCATATAGAGCACCTCGATAATCTATACCTTCTCTAGCTAATCCATCTATTATCCTAAAAATAATCCTATCCAAAATTTCTTTAAACAACTGAGCATTTATCATGGGAACAGGAGAGTAAGCACCCATACCACCGGTATTAGGTCCTTGTTCATTATCAAATATTCGCTTGTGATCCTGACTAGAAGCAAATGTCAATACCTCTTTCGAATCAGTAATAACAATTATAGAAGCTTCCTCTCCTTCTAAATAATCTTCTATAATAACACGATTACCGGACTCACCAAAAATTTTCTTCTCCATTATAGATTCTACTGCTTGAATCGCTTCTTCGATAGTCTTAGTGACAATCACGCCTTTACCTTGCGCAAGTCCATCGGCTTTTACTACCAAAGGCGCTCTTTTTCTTTCAATATATTTCTTTGCCAAACCTGGATTATCAAATATCTCAAAGTCTGCAGTAGGAATGTTGTATTTTTTCATTAGTTGTTTAGCAAAGACTTTGCTTGCTTCTAACTGTGCTGCTTTTTTATTCGGGCCAAAGATTTTTAATTTATAATTATTAAATATATCCACAATACCATCCGCCAGAGGAGCCTCAGGACCTACTACAGTTAAATCTATCTTTTCCTTCTTGGCAAACTCTAATAATCCAAAGGTATCCTCTGTTTTAATATCAACACACTCTGCTTTTTCAGAAATTCCTCCGTTTCCCGGCGCAGAGAAGATCTTACTTACTAATTTTGATTGGGCAATCTTCCAAACTAAAGCGTGCTCTCTGCCACCTGAACCGACAACTAAAATTCTCATGCTATTTCTACTTCTTTTTTCCCTTTTACTATCTCTCCAATTATCCAACAGTTTAATTTAAATTCTCTAAGTTTTGAAATTATCGCCTTAGAAACATCCATCCTTACTATCAATACCATTCCTATCCCCATATTAAAAGTATGATACATCTCTTTATCCTTTATATTTCCTTTATTTTGAATTAACTTAAAGATCTTAGGAACATCCCAGGAATTTCTATTAATTCTTGCATTAACATTATCCGGCAAAATCCTGGCTATCTTATCATAAAATGCTCCCCCGGTAATATGGGCGATCCCTTTTATGAGTGATAAGTAGCGAGTAGCCAGCAGCGAGAGAACCGCTCTAACATAGATGCGGGTAGGTTTAAGTAATTCCTTAGCATAAAGTTTAAGCTCATTTTTAGAAAAGACCTCTCTTACTAAAGAAAAACCGTTGGAGTGTATTCCATTTGATTCCAAGCCTATTACTAAATCACCTACTTCAATTTTTGAACCATCTATTATATTACTCTCCTCTACCACTCCTACACAAAAACCTGCTAAATCATACTCGTTTTCTCTATAGATTCCCGGCATCTGGGCAGTCTCGCCCCCAATCAGATTACAACCCGCTTCTATGCATCCTCTATTTATTCCTTTCGCAATCTCTAATAATACATCCTGTCTCAATTTACTATAGGCAATGTAGTCCAAAAAGAACAAAGGTTTTGCTCCTGTGCACAAAATATCATTCACATTCATTGCTACACAGTCAACCCCTATGGAATCATGTTTATTTACTAAAGCAGCGATCTTTAATTTTGTACCCACACCATCAGCAGAGGAAACCAAAACAGGAGAACGATAACTCTCTTTAGGAAATCTAAATAACCCCCCAAAACCCCCTATACATCTCAATACCCCTTTACCAGAAGAAGGTAAAAAGAGCTTCTTAAGTTTTTCTTTAAAAATCCCTAAGCTCTTTATATCTACCCCTGCTTTTTTATAAGTCAAACTTCTCATGACTGTTTATCTATTTGCCGTATTATCTCCACATTTATCCCTTCATAGAAAGAGACAGGGAAACCATATATATCCATAAAAATGCACAGATCTGAGTAATATTTCTCTTTTTATGTTTTGGTCTTAGACCATCTTTATTAATTAAAACAATATCTTCCAGGCCGAGATACTTTACAATCCTATAATATTATCGAAAGTGGTAATTTCCGTAGTAACCACCCAACTATCTTGTTTTCTTCCTACCACGAGAGGCATATAGTCATATCTATCTCTAACTGCATATATGGCCTCTCTTTTTAATAGAAGCATACAATAAGAACCCTCGATTTTGGAAAACATATATTCATCCCTTTTAAAAAAGTATCCTTCTGTATAATAAATTGGAAACGAGTTCTCTCAATTTTATCCTTCCATTTGCAAACTCATTGAAAGATTGTCATTTTTTATAAAATTGTTACGTAAGAATCTTTTTATTTTAAAAACTTTTTCTAACAAATTCTACTCCGTTTCTAAAAATCTGCAAACCATCCCCTTCTTTTCTTTTACACCAATGGGGGTGTTGAAGATAATCTATGTGTCTCTCCGGATGTGGCATTAAACCGAAGATCCTACCCGTCTCATCGCAAATCCCAGCAATATTCTCCTGTGACCCATTAGGATTGTAGGGATAACCCAATAATCTCCCTTCTGCATCAGAATATTGAAACACAATCTGATTATTAATCTTTAACCTCTTTAAAACATCCTTATCTCTTGCTACAAATTTCCCCTCTGCATGTGCTACAGGAAGATAAACAATAGGAGGTAAATCTCTTGCCCAAATACATCTAGTTTTCTGAATGCCATTTACTGTTGATAATTTAAGATAAACCCATCTATCCTCAAACTTTGCAGAATCATTAGTAACCAAAGAAACCTCCTGTTTAAAATCTCTGTTTCCCGGTAATATACCCGCCTTAACCAGAACTTGAAAACCATTGCATATACCAATAATCAACCTTTTTTTTCGAATAAATTCCCTAATCTTATCTATAAACCTAAATCTCAACTCATTCGCTAAAATCTTTCCCGCAGAGATATCATCACCATAAGTAAATCCTCCCGGAATGACTAATATATCATAATTAAGGAGATCTTTTTTACCTTCTATTAATCTATTTATATGAACCGAATCTGGTTTTGCTCCTACTTTAGAAAAAGCAAGAGCGGTCTCCTCGTCGCAGTTAGTACCAGCGGTTTTTAAAACACAGACCTTAACTTTTGCCATAGAATTTTTTGATTACACTTACCACTTCTTTAGGTGTATCCACAAGCGTAAAGATATTTAAATCATCTTTACTTATATTGCCAACTTTTAAAACTATATCTTTTAACCAATTTATTAATCCTTGCCAGTAATTCTTGCCTAATAAAACCACCGGGAATTCTGGAATCCTCTTGGTCTGAATAAGATTAATCGCTTCTGTAAATTCATCTAATGTACCATATCCTCCCGGCATGATCACGAATGCTTTAGCATATTTAACAAACATAACTTTGCGCACAAAAAAATAACGGAATTCTAAAATTGTATCTACATATCGATTGGGTTTTTGCTCCTGAGGAATCTGAATATTCAAACCTATAGATAATCCTCCTGCGCGCTTGGCACCTTTATTGGCTGCTTCCATTATCCCCGGACCGCTACCGGTAATGATAGCGTAGCCTTCCTTAGCTAACAGATAAGCAGTTTGTTCTGCAAGTTTATAATATCTATTCACCGGGCTCATCCGACTAGAACCAAAAATAGAAATTGCTTTTTCTACCTTAGAAAGCATCTCAAAACCTTCTACAAATTCAGAGATAATCCTAAATATTCTCCAGGTTTCCTCATGAGTAAAATCATCAAGATTATGTTTATTTCTCATCTTCTCTCCTTGTTTTTATAATATCTTTACCACCTTAACGGTTTCTGCCAGGCACCTTTTAATCTATCTATATGGGTCTCTATACAGATTTTACCATCTAAACCATAAACTCTAAATTCTTTTTTAATATTTAAACAACCAATCAATCCAAATGGTAAACCCTTTAAAATTTTTTCAAATTCTCTCTGGTCTTTTTTGTCTATCTCTACGATGAGACGAGAATTAGATTGCGAGAATAATACAAAATCATCTCTTTTGTTAAACGATCTATAAGGGACTTCTGATAAAAAAATCTCCATACCTAAATTGCCGGCGAAAGCCATCTCGGCGCAGGCAACCGCCAGCCCTCCCTCTGAACAATCATGCATTGCCTTAATCAATCCTAAAGATGAGGCTTTACTTAAAGCTTCAAAGATTAACTTTGCTTTTCGAGGATTTAAACGGGGCACATTGTTACCTATAAATCCAAATAAATCATAATAGTGTGAAGCACCTAATTCATCTGTGGTCATGCCTACTATATAAATCAAATCACCGGCTTTTTTAGCATACATTGAAACCGCTTTACTTACATCTTCCATTACTGCAATAGCAGAAATTAAAAGAGTCCCGGGGATAGAAACGGTTTTGTTTTTTATCCTATACTCATTATTCAGACTATCTTTACCGGAGATAAACGGTATACCAAATTTTTTAGCAATATCATAACAACCCCATGCTGCTCTCACCAAGGTTCCTAAACGGTCGGGTTTATCAGGGTTACCCCAACAAAAATTATCCAAAAGCGCTACCCTTTTTAATGAACCACCTACGGCTATTATTTGACGTAATGCTTCATCGATACAGGAAGCAGCCATCCAATAAGGATCGATCAATCCATATCTAAAATTTATTCCGCAAGAAACAACTATGCCTCTTTTGGAATTCAGAAATGGCCGAATAATACTCGCATCAGAAGGACCATCGTTATAAACCCCTACTAAAGGTTTTAAGACAGAACCCCCTTGAACTTCATGATCATACTGTCTGATTATCCATTCTTTTGAACAGATATCATAGTGAGAAAGTAATTTTAAAAGATATTCAGTTAAATCCTTTGGACAATTAAAATCCGGCTCTTGATAATGAGGTAGAACAAAAATTGCTCTCTTTTCCTGAAGGGGTAGACCCTTATGAAGAAAGGACATATCCAAATCACAGACAAGTTCGCTTTTATAGAAAAGTTTAAGTCTCTTGGTATTGGTGAATTCACCAATTACTGTTGCTTCCACATTTTCTTCTTTAAAAATATTGAGAAATTTATCTATATTCTTAGCCGGCACAGAAAGGATCATTCTCTCCTGTGATTCAGAAATCCATATTTCAGTATAATTGAGCCCCTCATACTTTAGAGGCACCTTATCTAGATCTACTCTTACACCAAAATCTTTACCCATCTCACCAATCGCCGAAGAAAGTCCTCCTCCACCACAATCTGTAATGGCAGTATACAAATTTTTATCGCGGGCTTTAAGAATAGCATCGAGCATCTTTTTTTCCTCAATAGGATTACCTATCTGAACTGCCCCCGAAGAAATTTTTTCTGACTTTGAAGTCAATTCCGCTGAAGAGAAAGTTGCACCATGAATTCCATCCCTACCCGTTCTTCCTCCTACTAAAACAATTAAATCGCCTATACGGGGTTTTTTAGAAGATTTATTCTTAGGTAAAATTCCTGCGGTTCCACAATATACTAAAGGATTCCCTATAAACCTTTCATGAAAAAGAACAGCTCCGTTTATAGTAGGTATACCCATTTTGTTACCGTAATCTCTTATCCCTGTGACTACTCCTTTAATAATACGTTTGGGATGTAGGATACCCACAGGTAACTTCTTAAATGGATAGTCAGGTGGTCCAAAACAAAAAACATCTGTATTAAAAATAGGTTTTGCCCCCAAACCTGTTCCTAAAGAATCGCGAATCACGCCTCCAATACCTGTATTTGCTCCTCCGTAGGGTTCAAGCGCAGAGGGGTGATTATGGGTTTCTACTTTAAAACAGACATTATATTTTTCATCAAAACGAATTACTCCTGAATTATCTTGAAACACCGAAACACACCAGGATTTCTTCAACTCCTCAGTTACTTTC
>JAMWCP010000110.1 GCA_023819665.1 Candidatus Omnitrophota bacterium | reverse complement strand
CACAAAGAAAAAAATTAAAGGCTTATAATGATTGGCTGAAGAATTTAAAAGAAGTCGCCAATATAAAGGTATATAAAAAAGAAGAAAAAGGAGGGTAAGATGAGAAGGTGGGCTTGTATAGGGATAACCTTAGGAGTGATTTTATGCCTTATGCAAATCTCTTTTGCCCAGACTCAAGAAGAGGCAAAAAAAGCATATTTAAAAGGCTTAGAACTTAAGGCACGTCAGACATTAACTAGTCAGGAATGGACGGTTTATGTTGTGCCTTTAGAGATCACTAAAAAAGAAACCCCAAAGATGGAAACAGATGTATTAAGTTTTACTGATACGAAGGTAAGATCCCAAAATTTATCCCAGAGAGGCTATGCTGAGTCAAATTATTCTTTACGTATTCAGGATGATGGAACAGCAGTCTGGGAGACGATGCAGGTAAATGAAAATGGAGATCTGGCATTTTTAAGAGGAGATTTAAAAGGAAATGAGATGACCGGTATCATCAGTATGCAACCTCAAAAAGGGTCGCGCCGGGACTATTCTTTTTTTACTACGATGCCCCAGATAATTGCTCCCACAGTAGTTGAAGAAAAACCGAAAAAGAGAAGATAGTTTTTAATTTTTAAGAATGTTGGGTAGAAAATCCAGAGACAAGATATTAAAAGAGCAATTAAACCATATCTTAAACAGAATAGATAAAAACCAGATTAAAAAAATTATCCTTTTTGGCTCATTGGCAAAAGGTAGAATCGGGTTAACCAGCGATATAGACTTAATTATTATAAAGAATACAAGAAAACCATTTCTTAAGCGTCTGGAGGAGATGTATCAGAAGATCCAACCAATGGTGGGAGTTGACCTTTTAGTTTACACACCTGAAGAGTTCTTAGTTATGCAGAAGACAAATAATTTTATTCAGCGTGTTTTAAGAGAAGGAAAGGTCTTATATGAGGCCTGATCTCTTAAAAGAAGCTTGGCGCTGGCTAAAACAGGCAGAGAGAGATTTTATGGATGCCTGTTTTGTTTTATCGGGTAGACGTTATAATCTATGTTGTTTTTTAGCCCAGCAGTCTGCGGAAAAGGCCCTTAAAGCCTATCTATATGCAAAAGGAAATGAGGAGGTCTGGGGTCATTCAGTAGCAGAACTGTGTGCGGATGCCTATAAAATAGATAAAGATTTTAGAAAAATAAAACGCCAATCTAATTCTTTAGATAAATATTATATTCCTACCCGTTATCCCAATGGACTTCCCGGAGGAATTCCTTCTGAGGTTTATCAAAGACAGGATGCTAAGGAGGCATTGACTAAAGCCGACAGGATAATTAAATTTGTAAAGAAGAAGATAGAGGAGGTAAAATAAATGCGGATAATAACAGTTTTTATAATGACGATTTTTATTTTTCTCTCTTTTTCTCTTGCGCAAACACCTTCTGGTATCCAGCAACTGCAAGGTGAAGTTATCTGGCGAGGAAAGGATAAGGTGGATTTTTAAGAGGGGAAGGGGTTAATAAAATGCACCGTAAAAAGATAAAGGAGATTGTCAACAAAATAAAGGAGAAATTTAATCCCCAAAAGATTATCCTCTTTGGTTCCTATGCCTGGGGAAGACCAACAGAGGATTCGGATATTGATCTATTTATTGTGATGGAATCAAATTTAAGAAGGGATGAGCGGGCAAGAGATATTTTAGGGCTTTTTTCAGAGCGTCTTTTTGCTATGGATGTGATTGTGTATACTCCCGAGGAATTAAAATTAAGCCTAAAAAGAGGCAATCTCTTTATTGAAGAAATTTTAAATAAAGGAAAACTTTTGTATGGTTAAAAATTCTTTGCACTATGAGGATTGGTTACTAAAAGCAAAGCATGACCTGAAGGCAGCCCAAGGTATCTTTAGATATTATAAAAATCCTCCTACCGATACAGTATGTTATCACTGCCATCAGGTAGGAGAAAAATCTCTGAAAGCTTTTTTGGTTTATAAGAGAGTCTCTTTCCCAAAAATTCATGATCTGGTTACGCTTTTAAATCTCTGTTTATTGAAAGATAAAGCCTTAAAAAATTTAAAAGAATCAGTTAATATCCTTAACGGATATTATGTGGAAGTAAAGTATCCTGCAGATATGCCTATAGAATATTCTAAAGAAGAGGCAAGGCAGGCAATTAAATATGCAGAATTGGTGTTTAAGAGGATATGCAAGAAATTAAAATCAGAAGATTAAGAATGAGCACAGCTTTAAAGTGTTGACTTTTAAGAGGCCTGAAGGAGGGAAAGATTAAAGATGAGAAAGAGAAGGATGATTTGGGTGGGGATAATAGTTTTTAATTTGCTGGTTACTGGGGTAGGGAGTCAGGAAGTTTCTCAGGAAAAGATAGGTAAGATAACCCAGCAACTACAGGGAGAGGTTATCTGGCGAGGAAAGGATAAGATTGCTATAGTTTACAAAAAGGGCGAAGGAGGAGAAGAGGAGATACTTCTGCCCATAGATAACCAGACCAAACTGGAGCATATA
>JAMWCP010000027.1 GCA_023819665.1 Candidatus Omnitrophota bacterium | reverse complement strand
TTTAAATCTTTCTTTGGGGGAAATAATTTTTTATAAAAATATGTTGAGACGCTTTATCTTGTATCTTATCCGATGGCAATTAAGCACGCCTGTTCTTTGGTTAGTAGTAAGAAAATTGGGAGTAGGCATAAGTTCTACTATAATTGCCAATTTAATTGGAGGAACAATATTTTTCTGGATAGATAAATTTATCTTTACATCTAAAGCCGTAGAGATGTGGCATTTTAAGGAAAAAGGTATATGTGATAACTGCGGCAAAGAGGCGAGCCTTTGGAGATTGGGGTTTGCTTCTGGTTATGACCGAAGAAATGCACCGGCTAAATTTTTGTGTATGGATTGTTCTAAAAAGAAGACCGATGAGTTAAGAAAAAAGGGTATTTATATAAGAGGAAGGAGTAGATGAATAAGATAGAGCCAACAATAATAGAGGAGATAAAAAATTATTTAGAGAAGATCAGATTTGGAGAGCTCGTAATTACGCTTCATGAAGGTAGAGTTGTGCAGATTGAAAAAAGAGAAAAGAAAAGATTTAATTTGGTTCCCACCACAAAAGTGGAGGCAGATTTATAAAATAAGTTTTCCTACTGGATAACCAGCGGAGGAACTTAGGGGCAAAAGGAGGGATGATGCATAAAAAAATATGGATGTTAGTTCTGGTTTGTGTTTTTATTTTTGGGGGATTTATCTATGCCCAGGAAGAAGGGGAGCCGGTTTCTGCTGGTCCTTTTACCACTTGGACTGCACCCTTATGCGGTAAAAATGTTTTAGTAATGCAACCTTTCTTTTTCTATACCCATACGCGGGGTTCCTTCGATGATGAAGGCAACTATCACTCTTTTTTAGAAGGAGAAAGAAAATTCCAGATTCAAGAGCAATTATTTATCTATTATGGATTAACTGACCGTTTAGAATTAGATTTTCAGTTAACCTATCAGTATAATTATGCCAAACAAGAGGGACTTAAAGTCCATGAGCGGGGTTTAGCAGATACCTATTTATTTCTAAGATATTTATTTAAAGAAGAGGATAAATTTTTACCTTATATTACTGGATTACTCCAGATAAAATTTCCTACAGGAAAGCATCAGAAGCTAGACCCTGATAAGTTAGGGGTAGATGCCTTTGGTAACGGTGCGTATGAACCAGCAATAGGAATAATTATGACTAAAAATCTAAAGCCCTTTTCTTTTCATTTTGATGCCATATACACCCATCCTTTAAAAACAAAAATAGATGGAATAAAGACTATTTATGGTAGGGCTTCGAATTTAGATTTTGCTTTAGAGTATTTTTTACCCAAAGGGTTTAATTTAATGCTTGAATTTAATGGATTTTTGCAGAAAGATAGAAAAGAAGATAAAGAAAAAATTCCTGCTTCAGATACCCGATATTTGCTTATTTTACCAGCCATAGGTTGGTCTTGTCAAAAAATCCAGATGCTTTTAGGATATCAAAGAACATTGGCAGGCCAGAATACCGATGCCAATGATTCAGCAGTCTTTACTGTAGTTTACACATTTTAGAAAGGAGGTGCGATAATGTGGCTGGTTACTACCGCGATTTCTGCTACAGGAACAACAGTTCTAAATTTTGTTTTACCTAAAAAATACAAATTAGGATTTCTTTCTCTAATGCTTTGGGGTGCAACTATAATGATTTTAATGGATCATCTTTTGGGTTACGAAGGTGGTTCTTTTTTAGAAAAGACTACCGATGGTTTGATTAGAAGCGCTACTGTTTTGGGGATAGTAATGTTAGTTCCTGTAATTACCATCTGGTTAATTGCTTTATTAATCACAAATTTAAAAAAGGAGGTGAAATAATGGCTTGTTTCTTAGTTCCTGCAGGGACGGCTATACTTACTACCGCTTTAAGAAAAAAAGTCCCTGAAAAGTACCGTATCGGTTGGTTAAATGCCATGCTTTGGGGTGGGGTTTTGATGCTGGCAGTAGAGCATATTAGCCATGGTGAGGTAGTTTTATATCCGCCATTTTTAACTAAAGGGTTACCAGAGATTCTCCCAGAGTTAGTAAGAGTAGGTGTTCCCATGACCTTGGCAATATTTGGAGTCTGGAGTGTAATGGTATCTGTAGCAATAAAATTAAGTAAAAAACTAAATTTTGTAGAGACATAACCCTTATCTAAAATAGGGACAGACACCTTTTATCAATTTATGAAAATAGTGTCTGTCCCTTATTATTTTTAATTGACTTATAAATATTATTATAGTAATCTTTAAAGAAATAACGCCGGCATAGCTCAGCAGGCCAGAGCAGCTCATTCGTAATGAGCGGGTCGGGGGTTCAAATCCCTCTGCCGGCTTGGCTTCCACCGACCCACAAATTATGGCACATATAAGGAGACTTTTAAAAAACAAAAACTTCTTTTTTTTATGGTTTGGTCAGATTATCTCACAATTAGGAGATAGACTTGGTCAGATGGCTCTGATTGGGTTCGTCTCTTTAAATATCCGGGGTTCAAGTATAGAGATAGCCAAGGCATTATTTTTTACAATTCTACCAGTTTTTCTTATTGGCCCATTAGCAGGGGTCTATGTAGATAGATGGGATAGAAGAAAGACTTTATACATGTGTGATTTTTTAAGAGCGATTTTAGTTATGATTATTCCTCTTTTTTTGATCCATACTAATACAAAACTTCCGGTCTATCTTCTGATATTTTTAATATTCAGTATTGGTAGATTTTTTATTCCTGCAAAGTTAGCGATCGTGCCGGATCTGGTAGAAAGACAGGATTTACTTCTAGCCAATTCTCTTATTAATACTACAGGGATGATTGCTGCGATTTTGGGTTTTGGATTAGGAGGAGTATTGGTAGAGTGGTGTGGTCCTAAAGGAGGTTTTTACTTAGACAGTTTAAGTTTTTTTATCTCAGCTTTGTTTATTTTCTTTATCCGACAAAAAAAACTTGATTATACCTTTAAGATAAAAGAGGTTGCCTCTGAGATTGTGAATCTAGTAAAAAAATCGGTTTTGGAGGAGATAAAAGAAGGGTTTGTTTATTTTTTCAAAAACAAACACATTAGATTTACTGCCTGGATAATGTTTATTCTCTGGTCTGCCTTAGGTTCAATATATGTGGTTTTGATTGTTTTTATCCAAGAGACTTTAAGTTCTATCACGCGAGATTTAGGATTTTTGATCACTTCCGTAGGGTGTGGGCTTTTTTTGGGTTCTCTTCTTTATGGAAGATTTGGCCAGAAACTACCTCCTTATAGATCAATTTTTCTCTCTTTAATTTTGAGTGGTCTATTTTTAGCCTTCTTTAGTCTATCTTTGAGTTTTCATCCTAATTTTTTTATCGCCCTTATTCTTACTTTTATTTTAGGAATAGTTATCTCTCCCATTATGATTACATCTTATACCCTTATTCATAAGGTAAGTCAGGATTATATGATGGGAAAGATTTTTAGTTCTCTGGAGATGGTGATGCATTTTGCATTTATTCTCTTTATGTTTATAAGCAGTTTTCTGGCACACTATATTACTACAGAGTTATATATCCTTTTGGGAGTAAGTATAGTTTTTGTAATTTTGGGTTTTATGAATCTTATATACCATCGTAAGATTTTATGGTTAAGATAGAAGAGAATAAAATCTTTACCAGAAATAGGCCCATTGAGAAATTTATTCCCCCCGTAGTGTATATTCCTTTAATTCAACATACCGGAAAACCAACCCTGCCTTTAGTAAAAGCAGGGGAGTATGTACTTTTAGGTCAAAAGATTGCAGATGTAGAGGCAAACATTACTGCCTCTATCCATAGTTCAGTTTCTGGAGAAGTAAAAGCAATACAGTTGTATCCTCATCCTGTTTTGGGGAAAGCTATGGCTATAATAATTGAAAATGATGGTCAGGATAAAAATGAGATTAAGCCCCTTAAGGAAGAAGAGGTTAAAAATTTAACTTTCAAAGAATTACGTCTTAAAATTAAAGAGGCAGGAATTGTAGGATTGGGTGGTGCGGGTTTTCCTACCCATGTAAAACTTAATCCTCCAAAACCCATAGATACCTTAATTGTAAATGGTGCAGAATGTGAACCGTACCTGACCGGGGATTTTCGTCTGATGTTAGAGAAGACAGGTCAGATTATTAAAGGAATAGAATTAATAGTGCGTTGTCTGGAACTAAAAAATGTCTATATTGCGATTGAGGATAATAAACCTGAAGCCATCAGGGCGTTTGAGAAAGAATTAAAATCCTTTTCCATCACACGTTACAAATTACACATCTTAAAGTCATACTATCCTCAAGGTGGTGAGAAACAACTGATTAAAAATATCTTAAAAAAAGAGGTCCCTTCAGGAAAGCTTCCTTTTGATGTGGGGGTGGTGGTGCATAATGTGGGTACCTGTTTTGCTATTTATGAGGCAGTATATTTAAATAAACCTCTTTATGAAAGGGTGGTTACAGTAACGGGAAATTGTTTGACTCATCCGAAGAACCTTTTGGTGCGTATAGGTAGTCCCATTAAAGAATTGATTAATTATTGCGGTCCACTAAAGGAAGAGCCTAAAAAGATAGTTTTAGGAGGTCCGATGATGGGAATTGCCCAATACACGGATGAGGTACCAGTAATAAAGACTACTAGCGGGGTAGTTGCCTTTGGTGAAAGTGAAGTTATGGTTTCTAAAGAAAGTTTTTGTATCCGTTGTGGAAGATGTGTAGAGTACTGTCCGGTAGGACTTATGCCGGCAATTTTAAGTTTATCCAGTCAAAGTCAAAATTGGCAGCTAGCCAAAGAATATAATGTCTTTGATTGTATTGAGTGTGGCTTATGCAGTTATGTGTGTCCGGCCAAAAGAAATATGGTACAATATATAAAGACTGCCAAAGCAGTTTTGGTTAAAAATGAACCAAGATAAAAGATATATTGGTATACTTTTTTTAATTTGTCTTATAGCAGGGCTTTTGGTAAGTTTTGTGTATGCCTTAACCCATAGCCGTATTGAGGAAAGAAAAAAACAGGAACTCCAAGATACTTTAAGAGGAATGTTTTCTGAGGCAGCACGGATTGAGGAGTTAAGTAAAGATGAACTTGTTTATTATCAGGCTATAAGTGATGAGAATCAAGTTTTAGGTTATATCTTAATCTGTGAGGCAAGGGGTTATTCCAGTACTATAAAAGCAATTGTAAGTACGGATCTAGAGGGCAAGATAAAAGAGATAAAAATTTTAGAACAGAATGAAACGCCGGGGATTGGTAGTAAAATTATGGAGGAGGAATTTTTAAATCGATTTATAGGAAAGAGCAAAGATGATTCCGTTGATACTATAACCGGAGCAACCATCTCTTCAAAAGCTATAATTAAAGCAGTAAAAGAAAACCTAAAGAAGATATTTCCTTAAAAGATGAAAAATAACCTTTTGGTTTCTTTCTGGCCACATATTCAGATGAAGGACTCAATTACTAAGATTATGTGGATAGTTTTTCTTTCTCTTATTCCTGCAGGAATAGCCGGAGTTTATTTTTTTGGTTTGCATTCTTTAGTTTTAATTTTTGTTTCCATAGTTACTGCGGTATTTACAGAGGCATTAATTCAGCTTATTAGAAAGAAAAAAATTACTATTTACGATGGGAGTGCAGCTTTAACCGGCCTGTTACTTGCCTATAACCTGCCACCGGCAGTTCCTTTCTGGATACCCATTGTGGGAAGTTTCTTTGCTATTGCCATTGCCAAGCAGACATTTGGAGGTTTAGGAAGGAATATCTTTAATCCTGCTTTATCTGCAAGAGTCTTTCTTTTACTTTCCTGGCCAACCTATATGACTGCTTTTGTAAATCCCTTTGGTTCAGCTGACACTATAAGTTCTGCTACCCCTTTAAGTACTTTAAAAGAAGGAGGAAGAACTTTATCGGATATAGGCTTAACTTATATGGACCTTTTTTTAGGAAGAAGAGCAGGTTGTATTGGAGAGGTGGCAATTTTTTTACTTCTTTTAGGGGCCCTGGTTCTATTAATTTTAAAGATTATCACTTTACATACCCCTTTAAGTTTTATTTTTATGTTGGCAATTTTTAGCTGGATTTTTGATAAACATGGTTTATTTAAAGGAGATGTTTTATTTTCTATAATGAGCGGAGGAGTAATCTTAGGGGCATTCTTTATGGCGACAGATTATGTGACTTCACCTTTAACTAAAAAAGGAAAGATTGTTTTTGGTATAGGTTGTGGTCTAATTACCTTTATTATTCGTAGGTTTGCCGGATATCCCGAAGGAGTTTCTTTTTCTATTTTAATTATGAACGCTTTTGTTCCTTTAATTGACCGGATATTTAAACCATCTGTCTATGGCAAAAAATAATAATTTATGGCAAGAATTTTCTAAAGGTTTGTTTAAAGAGAATCCTATCTTTTATATTGTTTTGGGATTATGCCCCACGCTGGCGATTACTACCTCTCTAGAGAATGCCTTGGGCATGTCAGGGGCGGTAATTTTTGTGTTAACTTTTTCTAATGTGGTAATTTCCAGCATAAGGAAAATTGTCCCTGATAAGATTCGTATTCCCTGTTTTATTGTGGTAATTGCCTCATTTGTTACTATAACAGAACTTCTGATGCAGGGTTATTTTCCTATTTTGGTAAAGCATCTAGGCATATTTTTGCCTCTGATTGTAGTTAACTGCATAATTATGGGTAGGGCAGAGGCCTTTGCCAAAAATCATAAGGTTATACCTTCTCTGCTCGATGGGTTGGGCATGGGAGTGGGTTTCAGTTTAGCCATCATTCTGATTGCAGGTATGCGGGAATTTTTAGGTACAGGAAAGATTCTGGGAAGGATAGTTTTTAGGTGTTTTTCACCTTCGCTTATCTTTGTTCTGCCACCTGGAGCACTACTTACTTTAGGTCTTCTGATTGCTTTATTTAACCGGATAAAGAAAAGATAAATACTATGGATGTCAAGGCTATTTTGATGATCATTGTAAGTATGGTTTTTATCAATAATTTCATTCTCTCTAAGTTCTTAGGGTTATGTCCTTTTTTAGGAGTTTCACGTAATATAAAACCTGCTTTAAGTATGGGTTTAGCAGTAATATTTGTGATGACCTTATCCAGTAGTATCACGTGGTTGGTGTATAGATTTTTACTTTTACCTTTTAATATCACCTATTTAAGAACAATTGTTTTTATTTTAGTGATTGCTACCTTTGTGCAGTTTGTGGAAATGTTTATTTTGAAAAAGTCACCTGCCCTCTATCGGACATTAGGAATTTATCTACCTTTAATCACCACTAACTGCGCCGTTTTGGGAGTGGCGGTTTTAAATATTAATACATTCTTTGTAAATAATAATCCTGTAGAATTTAGTTTCATCTATTCTATGCTTCAGGGGTTTTTTGCCGGGATAGGTTTTACCTTAGCACTTTTTTTGATGTCTGGAATAAGAGAAAGGCTCATGCTTAATGATACACCTGCTTTGTTTAAGGATCTTCCTATTGCCTTTATCATAGCCTCTTTAATGAGTCTGGGTTTTATGGGGTTTACCGGATTTAATTTTTAAAAGATGGTTATAATAAGTAGCGTGATTATTTTAGGGGTATTGGGTATGCTTTTTGGTTTGGTTTTAAGTTTTGCTGCAAAAAAATTTTCTGTAAAACTCGATACACGTTTAGAAAAGATCTATGGTTTGCTTTCTCAGGCAAACTGTGGTGCCTGTGGATTTTCGGGTTGTTTAGTATTTGCGGAGAGTTTATTAGAAGGAAAATCCCATCCCCAGAGGTGTCCTGTAACCGAGCAGTCAGTATTAGAAAAGATTGCTAATATTTTAGGGGTAAGTTTAGAATCTAAAACTAAAAGAATAGCAGTTTTACATTGTGCAGGGAGTAAAATCAACGCTAAAGATAAATTTGAATATAAGGGAATAGAAGATTGTATATCCGCAAATCTTCTTTTGGGAGGCCAAAAGTTATGTATTTATGGATGTATTGGTTTAGGGACTTGTGTAAAAATTTGTCCCTTTGGTGCCATAAAGATAGGTGAGGATAACCTACCTATAATAGATGAGGAAAAATGCACTGCCTGCGGTAAGTGCGTAGAGACTTGTCCCAAAGGTTTATTCAGTATTATTGAAGAGGATAAGTTGTATGTAGTTGCCTGTAAGTCAAAAGATACGGGAAAAGATGTATTAAAAAGTTGTAAAGTAGGTTGCATTGCCTGTAAGAAATGTGAGAATGTATGCCCCTTAGGAGCAATCAAGGTTAAAGATAACTTAGCGATAATTGATTATAATTTATGCAATAATTGCGGTGCCTGTTTTGAGGTATGTCCACAAAAGATAATTCTTAAAAGAGAAAATAAAATATGGTTGAAAAAATCTTAAAAAACATTGCTATTTTTGCTTCAGGAAAAGGTACAAATTTTTCTGCCATTGCGCGGGCGATAAAAAAAGGTAAGATTAAAGCAAATCTTGCGCTCGTTGTCTGTGACAATCCACAAGCAGGGGTGATAAAAAGGGCAAAAAGATATGGAGTAAAGGTGATTTTGGTATTAAGGGAAGATTTTAAAACCAAACAAGAATTTGAGGCAAAGATAATTCAGTATTTAGAGGAAAATAAGATTGATTTGGTGGTTCTGGCAGGTTTTATGCGTCTTTTAAGTAAAGAGTTTGTAAAGAGATTTTATGGAAGAATTATAAATATCCATCCGGCACTGCTTCCTTCTTTTAAAGGAACACAGGGCATAAAGGATGCTTTTGATTATGGGGTTAAAGTTACGGGAGTGACAGTGCACTTTGTAGATGAGAAAATGGATCATGGGCCAATAATCTTACAGGAAATAGTTAAGATTAAAGAAGAGGATAATTTAAAGTCCTTAGAGGCAAAGATTCATAAGATAGAACATAAAATTTATCCTGAAGCAATAAAGTTATTTTTAGAGGGGCATTTAAAGATAGAGGGAAGAAGGGTTAAGATTATTTAATTCCTTTTAACTTAGCTTTACTGAGAATAATTTTATTATTAGAATAAACATCTTTTATTTCTACATTCAGATATTTTTCAAATTCGTAGCTGTTAAGTACATAAGAGATTATTTTGATTATTTCGTCCTCTATTTTAAATTTTGAGTCTTTCAGTTTTTTTATCTTATACTCAAAAATAAAAGTCTCATTATCAAAATTACCACTTACTTTATCAGCTTGAAAGTATCTTTTTAACTCTTCATCCTGAAAGCGCATAGTGATCCGTTGAGCAATCTGCTGAGTTAAAAAATCCTCTAATTTTATATCATAGGGGTTAATATGATCACCGGTTTCATCAGATATAGCTTCAGGATTGATTTCCATCTTAACCAGATATCTTCTATTTGCTTCAGGCCAAGGAAGAAAGCCTGCATAAGATTTCTTAATATCCAAAGTATTTCCAATAAGAATATAATCTATCCCAATATTTATATCTGAAGCGATTATACCATAGAATTCGGGAGGCGTATCTGCACTTAAGAATACTCTTCCGATAGTAATAATAATACGTCTTAATTGGTTAGTTACCTCTTCATCTAAAAATTTTTCTTTATCTATGCCGAAGTTATTATGAAGTAGACGGGGTAAAGGTGTATATATCCAAAGGGTGTTATGAGAAGATTTAGTGATAACCTTTAAATTGTACTCCCGTTGACAGATTTCTTCTATTTTTTTAGCAATCTCCTTCTTTTTATAGGTGGGTTCGGTAGGGAAAGAACATTTAAGAAAGATTGTTGATATACTAAACCAAAGGACGGCTCTTACCGTATTCTTTAAAGATAGCTTCAATCTCATCATACTCTAGTTCTTCTTTGGCAAGTAATTCCTGGGCGAATCTATTCAATAAGGCATCCTCCTTTTTAAGCAGGTCTTCTACTTCTTTTAGACATTCCTGTAAAATTTCTTGAGTTTCATTGTTGAGTTCTTCTTTTATTTTTTCAGATAAAAATGATGCCCTTTCTCCTCGATATGCTCCTATACTCTGATGCATCGTCTCAAGGAGAGTATAATCACCTACACGACCGGATTTACCCATCCCATACTTCCAGACCATCTGATGGGCATACCACATTGCCTGGCGAAAATCTTCAGAAACGCCCGTAGTAGTGGTGCCGAATTTTAATTTTTCTGCCACATAAGAGCCTAGATAGGATTTTATATTACCTAAAAGTTCCTCCCGCGTATGCACATGGAGTTCTTCACGCGGATGGGGAACCACCATCCCTAATGCTTCACCACGCGCAGCAATAGAGATCTTAAATACATCCTTAAAGGGTTGCAAAAAATATGTAGCAATGGCATGGCCTGCTTCATGGTAGGCGACTTTTTTTCTTTCTTCTTCACTGAAGACCCTTTTGTGTTTTATACCCATCTCTACTCTTTCTAAAGCCTCGGTGATTTCTTTCATTCCCACTGTTTCCTTTTTGTTTCTTACGGCAATTAAAGCCGCTTCTCTTACAAGGTTAGCAATATCCGCGGGGCTCTTGTATACTGCCATGCGCGCCAATCGTTTTATATCTATAGAGGAGTCATATTTTACATCTTTTAAATAATATTGGAATAGTTTCTCTCTTTCTTCTAAATTGGGTAAATCTACATAGATTTTTCTATCAAATCTTCCCGGTCTTAAAAGAGCAGGATCTAAAAAGCTTTCTGGAGCATTGGTTGCACCGATAACTACAATATTATAATCCTTTTCCTTTAGGCCATCCATCTCTACTAAAAGTTGATTTAAGGTAGTATTGAATTCGGTTTGTCCACCAAAACCCCTATCTACTGCACGTTGAGCACCCACCGCATCCAACTCATCAATAAAAACAATACATCCACCTTCGGCATAGGCTAAATTTCTTGCTTGCTTAAAAAGTTTTCGGATTCTTGATGCTCCTACCCCCACAAACATCTCTACGAATTCTGAACCCGACATAGAAAGAAAAGGTAGATTGGCTTCTGTAGCAATTGCCTTTGCCAGATATGTTTTTCCACAGCCCGGTGGACCAATCATTAGAATTCCTCTTAAGATTTTTCCTCCGATACGCTTAAGTTGCGCCCGATCAGTGATTAACCTCACCACCTCTATTGCCTCTTGCTTTGCCTCATCCATTCCAATAACATCCTTCCAGTGGATACGGATATCTTGACCTTGCACCGCTTTTTTGCCCAGACGGGTAAATTGGACATATCCTCCGCGCATTATCCATATCCACATCAAACCCCACAGAGGCATAGAGATAACATAGACGGCAAGCCAGATGTAGAAGGTTATTCCTGATTGCGCCAGAATAGATTTTTTAAAATAGGATTCTGAGGTTATCCAGGCAGATATAGCATTACGTAAAAAGATAATTACCGAGACTGCTAAGCATATACTTAAAATAGTAATAATTAGACCAATCCAATGGAACTTTATAAATAACTTAATCTTACGAATATTCATCTTTTTTAAAATAGCATAGTTTTTTAAAAAAGTCAATACTTTAAAATTTGTAAAATCTGAATTAAAGGTGACATAAAAACTTAAAAAAATACTTGACAAAAAATAGGGTTTATGTTATTTATAAAAATAATCTCTTGTTAAGCCACCGGCGATAACTTAAATCTAAGGCAGGAAAGGAGGTGAAAAATAAAAAGCCTTAAGTTATCAAAGAGCTGGTGATATCATATATAAAGTAAAGGTCCTTAGGAATTTAAGAACCTAAGTTAATTATATATTTGGATTAAATAAAGGAGGTAAACAATTATGAGTAGACGCCTAATAATTCTTGTGGCTTTGGCATTTGTGGTAGGATTGAGTTTTTCCGCATATGCTGAAGTCCAGAATATCAAAGTAGGCGGAGACATCCTTTTAAGAGGTCTGTCGAGAAATAATTTTGATCTGGTAAATAGTGGAACAGCCGGAGACAAAGAAGATGATCAGGCAAGTTTTGCTACTGCCAATGTGCGGTTAAGAATAGATGCAGACCTCACCGATAATGTCTCTGCTACCGTAAGACTCTTAAATGAAAGATTATGGGGAACTCTGGATGATAATTCCGCAAGCAGTGATATTGATTTAGATTTAGCCTATGTTACCTTAAAGGAGTTCTTGTATTCTCCTTTAACCGTAATGATAGGTAGACAGGAATTAAGATATGGCAATGCTCTGATTGTGGGAGATCCGGATACTAATCGGGTAGTTGATGATGTAAGTCCTTTTTCGGGCACAATTGCTGCAGATTTAAGTTCCCACAAGGCATTTGATGCTATCAGAGCAGTTTTAAATTACGATCCTCTGGTTTTAGACCTTTTCTATGCCCAGATTGAGGAGAATACACTTACCAGAAACGATGATGTGGATTTAATGGGAGTAAATCTCATCTACACCTTAGATAAAAACACCACTTTAAATCCCTACATCTTCATCCGCTCTGAAGGAAGCAACCGTTCTGGTCAGCGTGGTAAAAGCACCAAGGCTTATGTTCCAGGAATTTTAGTTACTTCTTCACCGATTGAAAACCTAAAAGGTTCTTTAGAATTTGCCTATCAGTTTGGTAAAGCTACCGGAAGTGCCGATAAACTGCGTGCCTGGGCAGCTCAGGCAGGTTTAGATTATACTTTCGCCAATGTGCGTTATTCACCGATGCTGGGGATGCAATATACCTATCTTTCCGGTGACAAAAATACCTCTGACAACAAAGACAAAGCCTGGGATCCCATGTTTGAAGACCAGACCTTAAACTCCATTCCCAATCTTTTGTTTGTCAACTCCAATATGCAGGTAATTAATTTAAAAGGAAGTATGAAGCCGATGGAGGATGTAACTTTAATGGTAAACTATGGAAATTATCGGCTGGCCCAGAAGGTAACTTCGCTTACTGGTTATAAAATCTGGACCTTAACCGGTAAAAAAGCCTTAGGAAATGCCCTGGATATTGGAGCAGTCTATGATTATACCGAGGATGTGCAATTAGGTCTTGATTTTGGCTGGTTCTTCCCAGGAAAAGCCTTTACAAAAGAAGACGGAAGAAGAACTGCCAATCAGGTGATTGGTTCAATGAAGGTTACCTTCTAAAGTAGTATGCAGGAAAACAAAGCCCCTGAAGGCGAAAGCTTTCGGGGGCTTTTTTATTAGTTATTATCTGACTGACCACTAAATTATGCTTTATCTTAGTATCATCTATCATATGCACCAACCTTACTATAAAGACCTCTTAACTGAGGAAACGGATTTTCCCTGGGTAAGACTCCACGGGATAAAGGACTATTTGGATATGGTTGAGATTTTAGAAAATTATCCCAAAATAAAACTTACCTTTAATCTGGTGCCTTCATTAGTGGAGCAGATTAATGATTATGTAGAAGGAAATATTAAAGACAGATACTTTATCCTTTCTTATAAACCCGTTCAGGAGTTAACCCCAGAAGAAAAAAGATTTATTTTGGATAATTTTTTTCATATAAATCTAGAAAGGGTAATCTCTTTTTTCCCACGTTATTATGAGTTGTATCTAAAAAGACAGAATAAAATAGAGTTTAGCCTGCAGGATTTTTTGGATTTACAGGTGTGGTTTAATTTAGCCTGGTTTGACCCTTTATTTAGAGAAAAAGATCCATTTTTAAATGATTTAATAAAAAAGGCAAGGTTTTTTACAGAAGAAGAAAAGCAATATGTTTTAGATAAAGAAAAAGAGATTTTAGAAAAGATACTTCCTACTTATAAACATTTTAAAGAAAGTGCTCAGATTGAGATTATTACGAGTCCATATTATCATCCGATTCTGCCTTTACTCTATAGCACAAAAACTGCCAAAGAGGCAAATCCTAAAACCGAACTACCTAAAAAAGTCTTTAGTTTTCCCCAGGATATCTTAGGACACCTGCGTCAGGCAAAGGCATTATACAATAGATATTTTGAGAGTTTACCTTCAGGGCTTTGGCCTCCAGAAGAGGCGGTATCCGAGCATATCGTAGATTTTTTAATTCAGGAGGGTTTCCGGTGGATAATTACCGATGAGGCAATCCTTTTTAAGTCTTTAAGAAAGAAAAAAAGAGCTCCGGAACTTATTTATCAACCCCATATATTGAAGCGAAAGGAAGGAGATTTAGTAGTGGTGTTCCGCGATAGAAACCTTTCAGATTTAATCAGTTTTGTCTATCAGAATTTAACGGCTCAAGAGGCAGTAAATGATTTTATTACTCATCTAAAAAATATCTATTTAGTCCATAAAGAGATAAATCCTTTGGTCTGTGTGGCTTTGGATGGAGAGAATGCTTGGGAGTATTATAAAAATGATGGAAGAGATTTTTTAAATCTTTTATATAAAAGTATTGAAGCAACAGATTTTATAAAGACAGTTACAGTTTCTGAATACCTTAATTTATCTCCTCCTCGTTTAGAGATAGAAAGACTTGCCTGCGGTTCCTGGATCTTTGGTAATCTTAACAAATGGATTGGTTCTCCCTTTAAAAATCGCGCTTGGGATTGTCTTACCGAAGCCAGAGAAAAGTTAGAAGAAGTAAAATTTAATTTAAATTCCGAAGAGTTAAAACTTGCTTTAAAGCAGATTTATATTTTAGAAGGAAGCGATTGGTTCTGGTGGTATGGAGAAAACCACACGGATTTTGATAAACTTTTTCGTCAACACCTAATTAATTTCTATAATCTCATCAAAGGTTCTCCTCCTGAATATCTTAAAACTCTCCTTTCTC
>JAMWCP010000109.1 GCA_023819665.1 Candidatus Omnitrophota bacterium | reverse complement strand
GGGGTAAAGATAGAACTTCTCAATTTTTAAGAGTTATGTTAAACTAAAAGACACAGGAGGCAAGAGAGGATGGCAAAAAGGATTCTAATAATAGATGATGATAGACTGGTTGCAGAGAGTCTTAGTAAATTGCTTAAGAGACAAGGATATGAGGTGTCTATAGCTTATAGTGGATTAGAGGCAATAAATAATATAACCAAAATAACCAAATTAGATTTTGATCTAATCATTTCAGATATTAAGATGCCGGATATGGATGGTATGAAGACATTAAAGAGAATCAGAGAATCCAGTTTACGGCACAATAAGGATAAAGTTCCCGCAATTATTATTACCGGTTATGCGGGAGAAGACGAGATTTATCGCAAGGCAGGAGAATTAGGAATCGTAGAATGTATTTATAAACCTTTTGAACTCGATGAGTTTATAGAAGTAATAAGACGTAACTTAGAGTTGCCACCCAAATACAAAAGAACCTATCCAAGGATTGAGATAGGTTTTCCTGTGGAGGTAGTACTTAATGACCCATTTACTGGCGTCGTGAAAAAAATAAGTGGCAAAACCGTTGATTTAAGCGAGAACGGTATTGGGTTAATTCTTGATAGTCTATTGCCGCCAAAATCTATTGTTGATATAAATGTAAATTCATCTCCACACTATACCCCTTTTCAACTACAGGCCTCAATAATTTGGGCTAAACCCGTATTTAAAGATGGTTATTACCGTTGCGGATTACACTTTTTGAAGATAGAGGAGCCACATCTTACTATTCTAAGAGAAATATTCTCCGATTATAAATTGTTAGATAATGAGTTTATCTCAATAACTAAAGAGATGAGAGGGTTTATCCAAGATATTAAAGCAGACTTTGATGAATTTGATAGGTTAAACAATGATGAGAAAAAACGGATTGAGTTTATCTGGACAGCCAAAGGAGAAATTTTCCCTAAATTGGATAATTATTTTGCTAAAGTTTGGGAATTTGTAAAAGGCTTTGAGAGAGATAGATATGCTGTTCATCAGAATTACTATCAGCAAGTATTGGGTGATTTGCTTTTAGAGCCGATACAAATAAACCGACATGTTTACCAAAAACCTCTTGGATATCCTGGTGATTACATAATGATGAACTATATCTATGATTATAATGGTAATAAAAATTATTTAGGAACTTCATCCTTTGAAAAGCTTATTAACCACTATACCTGTAATATTCCAATCTCTTGTTCAAACATTAAACGTAAAGAATTTTTGAAAGAAAAAATCTTGGAGGCCTTAGAGACAAAGGATAAAGCAAAAATCTTAAGTGTAGCCTGTGGTCCGGCAAGGGAATTAATAGAACTACTGAGGGAAGGAAAAATAACCAAGCCACTATTATTTAAATGCTTAGATTTTGAGAAAAAGGCCTTAGATTATGTTGATAATGAAATAAAAAAAATAGAACAGAGAAAAAAAGAATTACTTTCTATTGAATACATTTGTAGAGATATAACTAGTATTATAAGGGATAGGCAACTAAAGGAGAAATTAAGGGTTCAAGATTTGATTTATGCATTTGGGATTTTTGATTATCTGAGTGACTATATGGCCGCGCGACTAACCAAGGAATTATTTCAATTATTAGATAAGGATGGCAAGTTAATTATTTGTAATGTTTCCTTAAAGAATAGTTCACATAGAGCATACTACGAGTTACTTGGAGGGTGGAATATGGTGTATAGAACGAAGGAAGATATGTTGTCATGGACAAATTCTCTTAGTGATTTCAGTGAAATAAAGTTTGAGGAATTATCTAATTTCAGTAATTATTTATTTTTAAGTATCAGTAAAACAAAATAATTCATGAATCACATTGCTATATCAGGATTATTGATATTTATCACAAGCATCTTTTCAGCCATCTTTGTTTCTATAAAGGGACCAAAAAAAGATATAAGTTATACTTGGAGTTTATTTAGTTTGTCAGTTGCATCATGGGGTTTTGGTTTATTTAAGGGATTTACGACTGATCTCGAATCTGCTGCTTTATTTTGGTCAAGATACCTTAACTTATCAGCTATTTTTATTCCTTTATTTTTCTTTCATTTTATTATTTTATTTACCAATAGGTTCCAAAGTAAAAGAAAAGAATTAGCTTATTATTATATATTTTTTATAAGTTATTTTTTAATCGCTATAATTTTCTCTAAAGTTTTTGTTTATAATGTAGGACCCATACTTTCTTTTAAATATTATCCTCGCCCCGGCCTTTTGTATTATCTATTTCCAATAATTTTTGCCTATTTGGTAATCTACGGGATTGTTTTGTTATTTAAAGAACTTATCCGAGCATCTGCTTTTAGAAAGAATCAGATTAAATATTTATTTTTTGGTATTTGTATAGGATTTGTGGGTGGTTCAACTACTTTTTTCCCCATATTCAATGTGAAAATATATCCTTTTGGAACATATTTAGTTCCTATTTATGTTCTAACTGTAACCTATGCCATTATCAAACACCACTTAATGGATATAAAAGTAGCAATTACCCGTGCGGGTGTTTTTGCGGTTGTGTATACTCTTGTT
>JAMWCP010000026.1 GCA_023819665.1 Candidatus Omnitrophota bacterium | reverse complement strand
TATAACTTATAAATTAATTATTATTTCTGATGAGAAGGTTATCCCTTCTCCTAAGTTACCCACCTTTTCTGGATTCTTAATACTTTCTCAAAATCAATCTTCTAGCATTTCTCTTAGTAATAGAGATATAAAAACCAAAGTATCGTATATTGTTATTCTTGCCCCGAAGGATATTGGAAAATTAAAGATTGAACCGAGCTCCATTAGGGTAAGAGGGAAAGTATATTACACCGATGGTTTTGAAATTGAAGTGAAGGACACCGGATTAAATAATCTATCTCCTAAAAAAACCAAATTCCTTCCGATTTAAATCCGTATTTACCACCAGAATCCACTGAGGATGCGGATAATCTTAAAATTATTCTTTAAAGAATAATAATTGTAGTATAATAAATAAGAATATGAAACTGAATGAGGTTTCTGTTCGTTATATTAAAGGTATTGGTCCGAAGAAATTAAAAGAGTTTCAAAAACATGGCATAAATACGGTGGAAGATCTTTTATACTATTTCCCTCACCGTTATGAAGATCGCAGAAATTTTTTGAGCATATCTCAATTAAAAGAAGGACAATCCTATACCGTAAAAGCAAAGGTTATCGCAAGAGGAGAAAGAAGATCATTTAGAAAAAAGGGGTTTAGAATTTTAGAAGTAGTTGTTTCGGATGGCACGCAGAAGTTATTCTGTGTTTGGTTTAATCAGCCGTATTTAAAAGAGTATTTCAAAGCGCAGACAGAGTTAATTCTATACGGTAAGGTTGAGATTTATGCGGGTAGATTACAGATGAATTCTCCTGAATTTGAAATTGTAGAAAAAGATAGCTCCATTTCTTTGCATATAGGTAGAATCACACCTATTTATACATTACCTAAGACAATTAGCCAACGTAGATTTCGTCAGCTTATAAGATTTACACTTGACAAGTATATTACAAAAATAAATGATTTTTTACCTTATGACATACGTAGTCGTCATAATCTATTAAATATTGCTAAGGCATTAATAAATATTCATTTTCCAGAAGAGATAAACCTACAGAAAGAAGCGCATCGTCGTCTTAGTTTTGAAGAATTTTTTATATTTCAGATCCCCTTGGCTTTAAGGAAATTGAAAAATAAATTGAAGCCGGGGATTATTCATAAAACCGAAGGGGGTTTTTTAGAAGAGTTTATTTTAACTTTACCTTTTAGATTAACTTCTGCGCAACAGAGAGTAATTACAGAGATAAAGGAGGATATGGCTAAAGCTCAACCCATGCATAGACTGTTGCAAGGAGATGTTGGTTCAGGTAAGACTATAGTAGCTATTATAGCCAGTGTAATTGCCATACAGGGAAATTATCAGGTTGCTTTTATGGTTCCTACGGAGATTTTGGCTAAACAGCATTTCTTAGTGATTAAAGAACGTTTTTCTAAGTTGAATAGAGCAATAAATTCTGCTTTATTAATTAGTAGCTTACAAAAAAAAGAGAAAGAGAGGGTATATCGACAGATAAAAGAAGGCAAGATTGATATTGTGGTGGGCACACACGCCTTATTAGAAGAGGAAGTACAATTCAGAAATTTGGGGTTGGTGATAATTGATGAACAACATAAATTCGGAGTGGGCCAGAGAGCATTGTTACCTAAAAAAGGGATAAATCCTGATGTGTTGATTATGACCGCTACGCCTATTCCTCGCAGTTTAGCTATTACTATATATGGAGACATGGATTTTTCTGTGCTAGATGAACTACCTTATGGTCCAAGATCGGTGAAAACACTTCTTTTTTCTATAGAGGAAGCCAATAAAGCTTACGTTTTGGCAAAAGAAGAGATTAGAAAAGGACGTCAGGTATTCATTGTTTATCCGGTGATTGAAGGTTCGTCTAGATGTGATATTTTAGGAGCTCAGATAATGTATGAAGAATTTAGAAAGAATGAATTTAAGGAATTTAGAATTGGTTTAATTCATGGTAGATTAAGACAAGCAGAACAGGAAAAGATAATAAAGAAGTTTCAAAAACATCAACTTGATATTCTTGTGACTACTACAGTTTTAGAGGTAGGGATTGATCTACCGAATGCTTCCTGTATGATTATTCAATATGCAGAACGTTTTGGTTTGGCACAGCTCCATCAATTAAGAGGTAGAGTGGGAAGAGGATCTAATACTGAGTCTTTGTGTATACTTATAGCAGATATTCAGAACGAGGAATCACACAGACGATTAGAGGCAATGATGAAATATAATGATGGTTTTAGAATCGCTGAGGAGGATTTAAAAATTCGTGGTCCCGGTGAGTTCTTTGGTAAAAGACAGCATGGTTTAACTGAATTAAAAATTGCTAACCCTTTGATTCAATTGGAGTTGTTAAAATTGGCAAAACAAGAGGCATTCCGACTTATTCATCAGGACCCTCAGTTAGTTATGCCTCAGCATAAGTTGTTAAAAGAAAAATTGATACAGCGATTTCCTGATTATGAACGATTGATGGTGGTAGGTTGATATTTTAAAAAATGAATAGATCTAAAATAAGCCGACCGACAACGAGTAGAATAATAAAGTCTCTTTTTGATATTATAGGTGATATAAGGGGATTTTCTTTTCTTGATTTATTTGCGGGTAAGGGAAGGGTGGGGATAGAGGCATTAAAAAGAGGCGCCCGCGAGGTTGTATTTGTAGAGAGGGAGATTTGTTATATAGATGAGATAAAAAAGAATCTTTTGGTATTTGATTCGGTTAATTACCGTATTATAACCTTAGATGTTTTTAGAGCAATAAAGATTTTTAAAAAAGAGCATAGTGTTTTTGATATTATTTTCTTGGATCCTCCTTACTCTAAAGGAGTGGTAAAAAAAACCTTGAAGATTTTGGCTTTATATGATATATTAGCGCCTTGTGGTTTTATTATTATACAACATTATAAAAAAGAGACTCTCCCTTATAATTTAGGAGATTTAATATTGTTTAGACAGAATAGTTATTCAGAAACGTTGCTTTCTTTTTATCAAAAACAGACAAATTAATATGTGTCGCAGTGCAGTCTATCCAGGGACTTTTGATCCCGTAACCTATGGTCATATAGATCTTATAAAAAGAGCAAAAGTGCTTTTCCCTGATTTAAGAGTAGTGGTGGCAAAGAGTATTTTAAAGAGGCCGCTTTTCTCTTTATTGGAAAGAATGAAGATGCTACGTAAGGCGACGGAAGATATAGAAGATCTAATTATTGAGAGTTTTGATGGTTTGATTGTTGATTATTGTCATAGAAATAAAATAAGAATAATTATAAGGGGTTTAAGGATGCTTTCTGATTTTGAATACGAATTTCAGATGGCACTTACTAATCGTAAACTGTTAGGAGATATTGAAACATTATTCCTAATGCCACAGGAAACTTATGCTTATCTCTCTTCTAATTTATTAAAAGAGATCGCTTCTTTAGGAGGAGATCTTTCCGCGTTTGTCCCTCCTTTTGTAGAAAAAGCTTTAAAAGATAAACTTAAAAATAAATGAAGGTCGAGTTAAGTCATATAACCACAGATGGTATTTGCATAGAGGAGAATTTAAGACCAGAGGGGTTAGGGATAAATACAGAAGAGATAAAGTTTATTTTGCCTTTAAAAGCGAAGGCATATCTGAGTAGAGTTAGAAATGTAGTTTTAGTAGAGATGGAACTTAATTCTCGTTTTCATACACTTTGCAGTCGGTGCTTAAAAGATATAGAGTTACCTTTAAAGCGTTATTTAAAGTTGAATTATAAGGTGGAAGAAAAACAACAGTATATTGATTTAGATGAGGATATAAGGGAAGAGATTATTTTGAGTTATCCCTTTAAATTTCTCTGCAATCCCCATTGTCGCGGGCTATGTCCTTATTGTGGTAAGAATCTTAACGAAGGTAGATGTAATTGTATATAAAGAAAGGATTAGGTTATGGCTTTACCTAAAAGAAGACACTCAAAGGCGCGGGGTAGAAAACGTAGAACCCATTGGAAGATTAGACAGTTAAATCTGGTGCTTTGTCCTCAGTGTAAAAAATTAAAGATTCCTCACCGTATCTGTCCTGTATGTGGCTATTATGATGGAAAAGAGATAGTGGAAATTAAGGTGAAAGAGAAGAAAGGTTCACAATAAAAAATATTAAAAACCCATGAAAGTTATAGTAGATGCAATGGGTGGTGATTATGCTCCTGAGGTAGTAGTGAAGGGAGCGGTAGAGGCAGTAAGTGAGTTAGATGTAGAATTGATTTTGGTAGGAGATGAAACAAAGATAAAAATCTTTCTGGAAAAATTTTCTTATCCTAAAAAAAAGATATCTATTTATCATGCTTCAGAGATAATTGAAATGTATGAATCAGCAGCTTTAAGTGTAAGAAAAAAAAGAGAATCTTCCGTAGTGGTAGGATTAGAGTTGTTAAAAAAAGGATATGCTGATGCTTTTTTTAGCGCCGGTAACACCGGTGCAGTAGTATGCGCAGCTACTCTTGTTTTGGGGTTATTAAAAGGGGTTGAAAGACCGGGGATTGCTATTCATATCCCTACGCTAAAAGGCATATCCCTGGTAATCGATGTAGGAGCCAATATAGATCCTAAGCCATTACATCTATTACAGTATGCAATTATGGCTAATTCTTATTTTGAAGCTGTATTAAATAGAAAGAATCCAAAAATTGGTTTGCTAAATATTGGGGAAGAAGAAACGAAAGGGACAGAGTTTATGCGTCAGGCTCATCAGCTTATTTCAGAAAGCTTCTTAAAGAATAATTTTTTAGGTAATATTGATGGTAAAGATTTATTTTCGGGGAAATGTGATATAATCATATGCGATGGATTTATAGGTAATGTTGCTCTAAAGGTTTCAGAGAGTATGTTAGAGTTTATTTATAATCTTTTGAAAAGATCCCTTAAGAATAATCCTGTGGGGATTTTGGGTTTAACTCTTTTGAGTTTAGGTATGAAACGTATATATAAAAAGATAGATTACACAGAATATGGAGGAGCGCCTCTGTTGGGTATAGATGGAATAGTGATTGTTGGTCATGGACGATCGAATGCTAAGGCAATAAAAAATGCTATTCGTGTAGCTAAAGAAGAGGTTGAGATAAAACTTAATGAAAAGATATCTAAGGCAATAGCAGGCACTTATTAGGATTTTAGAAGTATGGAACGCGTAGGAATTATAGGTATAGGAGAGTATCTTCCTAAAAGGGTTCTTACTAATCAGGATTTAGAAAAGATGGTGGATACGTCGGACGAATGGATTATTACGCGTACGGGGATAAAAGAAAGACGTTTGGTTGAAAAAGGCGAAGCTACGAGTGATTTAGCTATAAGAGCAGCAAAAGAGGCATTGCAGGATGCTAAACTGAAGTCTCAAGATTTAGAATTGATTATTGTAGCAACAGTTACCCCTGATATGCAATTCCCTTCCGTTTCTTGTTTGGTTCAGAGTGCTTTGGAGGCAAGAAATGCTTCATGTTTTGATATCTCTGCTGCCTGCGCAGGATTTGTTTATGCAATAGTAGTGGCTCAACAGTTTATTGTTACAGGAATATATAAAAACGCTTTAGTAATTGGAGCAGAAGTATTATCCTCGGTTACTGATTGGCAAGACCGTAGTACCTGTGTGCTTTTTGGAGATGGGGCAGGAGCAGTAGTGCTTTCAAGGGTAAAAAGAGGTGGGATAATCTCAGTGTATTTAGGAGCAGATGGTACGATGGCAGATTTATTGATGATTCCTGCTGGGGGTTCACGCTCTCCGGCTAGTTTCTATACCATTGAGAATCGGATGCACTATATAAAGATGCGGGGTAATGAATTGTTTAAAATAGCCGTGAAGATTATGGCAGAAGCAGCTCAGATTGCTTTAAAGAAGGCAGGTTTAAGTTGTAAAGATGTAGATTGTTTTATCCCTCATCAGGCAAATTTAAGGATAATTTCAGCGGTGGCAAAGAAGATAGGATTAGATGAAGATAAGGTATATTTAAATATTCATAAATACGGGAATATCTCCTCTGCCTCTACTGCTACCGCTTTATGTGAAGCAGTAAAGGAGAAGAGAATAAAAAAAGGTGATATTGTAGTTTTAGATGCCTTTGGTGCAGGTTTAGTTTGGGGTGCTTGTGTTATAGAATGGTAAATATGAAAAGTATAGCTTTTTTATTTCCCGGTCAGGGGGCTCAGTATGTGGGTATGGGTAAGGATCTCTATGAGAATTTTGCTGAGAGTAAGAAAGTTTTTGATATAGGAGAAGAGATTTTAGGTGAGCCTCTAAGGGAATACTGTTTTAATGGTCCAATCGAAAGACTCAAAGCAACTTCTATCTGTCAGCCTGCTGTTTTTGCTGTAAGTATTGCCTCCTTCTATACTTTCAGTCTAAAATTTAATCTGAAGCCTGCTTACGTATTAGGATTAAGTTTAGGTGAATATTCGGCTTTAGTAGCAGCCGGCGTGGTAAGTTTGAAAGATGGTTTTAGACTGGTTAAATATCGAGCAGAATTAATGCAAAAACAGGCAGAAAAATTTTCGGGTAAGATGTCTGCTATTCTTGGTTTAGATATAGAAGAGATTAAGAAGATATGTAATGTTTATGATAATGTTTATATAGCTAATATTAACGCTCCCGGACAGATAGTGATTTCGGGAGATAAAGAGAATGTGGATTTGGTAAAGCAGTTATGCCTGGAAAGAGGAGCTAGTAAGGTAATAGATTTAGAAGTAAGTGCTGCTTTTCATTCTCCTTATATGCATAATATAGCCGAAGAGTTCAGAAGGTTTTTAAGAAACATAGAATTCTTACCTGCTCAGATTCCTATCGTAAGTAATATAGATGCTTTCCCCCGCCGAAAACCAGAACAGATAAAAGAGGCTTTAGTTCGACAGCTTTACAGTCCTGTTTTATGGCAGGATTCTATATTATTCTTATTAAAACAGGGTATTATTAAATTCTATGAATTCGGTCCGGGTAGGGTTATTAAAGGGTTGATGCGGAGAATTTCTCCCGAAGCGGAGGTTATCAATATAGAAAAAAGCCAGGATATATATTGTTTTCAGGAAATCTTAAATAATTGTAGTTAAAAAGGAGAAAATATGAGATTAAAAGATAAAGTATCTTTAATTACGGGAGCTGCCCGCGGTATTGGTAGAGAGATTGCTTTTGTGTTAGGGAGGGAAGGGGCTAAAGTTCTCATCTGTGATATAAATATAGAGGAGGCGTTAAAAACCAAGGAAGATTTAGAAAAACAGTTTATTATAGTAGAGGCGATTCAGGCAGATGTGAGTAAATATTCAGAGGTAGAGCAGATGGTTAATAAAATTCTTGACAAATTCGGAAAGGTTGATATATTAGTAAACAACGCAGGTATTAGAAAAGATAATCTTATCTTACGGATGAATGAGGCAGATTGGGATAAAGTAATAGATATAAACTTAAAAGGAACATTTAACTGTATCAAGGCGGTTTCTAAAGTGATGCTTAAACAGAAGTACGGTAAAATAATTAATATTGCTTCCATTGTAGGGATAATGGGAAATGTTGGTCAAGCAAACTATTCTGCATCTAAGGCGGGCGTGATTGCCCTTACTAAGACTGCTGCCAGAGAGTTAGCTTCTCGCAATATAAATGTAAACGCAATTGCTCCTGGTTTTATTTCTACAGAGATGACCAAAGATTTATCCGCGGAAGTTAAACAGAAGATGTTAGCACAGATTCCCTTGGGACGTTTTGGTTTACCTGAAGATGTAGCGAAGGTTTGTTTATTTTTGGCTAGTGATGAGTCTTCCTATGTTACGGGACAGACCATTATAGTAGATGGAGGAATGTTAATGTATTAATAAAGGAGGAAGATAAAATGTCAGTAGCAGAGAAGGTAAAATCTATTATTTCAGAACAATTAGGGGTAAAATTGGAAGAGGTGACGGAATCAGCATCTTTTGTAAATGATTTAGGTGCTGATTCTTTAGATACTGTAGAGTTAGTGATGGCTTTAGAAGAGGAATTTGGGATTGAGATAGCCGATGAAGATGCAGAGAAGATAACTACTGTGGGCGAAGCAATAAGATATATAGAAGAAAAGATAGCCAATAAATAGTAATAAAAAGTTATCATTTATTTATTACCCCACCTTAAAATAAATAGAGGTGGGGTAAATTTTAATGGATATGGAACGTCGAGTTGTGGTTACAGGGATGGGAGCAATTACACCTGTAGGTAATGATGTTTTAAGTTTTTGGAATTCTTTGAAGAATGCCTACTGTGGAATTGATAGGATTACCTCTTTTGATCCTTCCGGTTTTGATAGTCGAATTGCCGCCGAGGTAAAGGGGTTTGATCCTTTGGTTTTTGGATTAAATAAAAAAGAAGTTAATCGTATGGAGAGATTTGTGCAGTTTGCAGTTTGTGCAAGCAGAGAAGCAGTAAACGATGCCGGTTTAAATTTTGATAAAGAAAATAAAGAACGTATAGGTGTACTAATTGGTTCGGGTATTGGAAGTTTAAGAGTGATTGAAGAGCAGCACAAAGTTCTTTTAGAACATGGACCAAAAAAGATTTCTCCTTTTCTTATACCCACACTTATTGTTAATGAAGCTTCTGCGCAGGTAGCTATAATGTATGGACTTAACGGACCTAATTTATGTATTACCACTGCCTGTGCTTCTGCTGGTCATGCTATTGGAGAGGCGTTTAAGATTATTCAGAGGAATCAGGCAGATATAATGATCACGGGGGGTACAGAGAGCTGTATTACTCCTTTGGGGGTAGGTGGTTTTTGTGCTTTAAAAGCACTTTCTACTCAGAATGATAATCCTAAGGAAGCAAGTCGCCCTTTTGATTTAAAAAGAGATGGTTTTGTGATTGCTGAGGGAATCGGTGTAGTGGTATTAGAAGAATTAGAGCATGCCTTAAGGCGGTCAGCTAAAATTTATGCAGAGATGGCAGGTTATGGAGCAAGTTGCGATGCTTATCATATTACTGCTCCTGATCCTGATGGATATGGTGCATATTTAGCGATGAAATTTGCCTTAGATGATGCCCGTCTTAACATTGAAGATGTGGAGTATATCAATGCCCATGGCACCTCTACAAAACTTAACGATAAAATCGAGACGTTGGCAATAAAACGTTTATTTAAAGATAGAGCAAAGAAAATAATGGTTAGTTCTACTAAGTCTATGACGGGTCATCTTTTAGGCGCCGCAGGTGGAATAGAGTTTATAGCTTGTTGTTTGGCGATTAAAGATGGAGTAGTACCTCCCACTATAAATTATAAATATCCTGATCCTGAATGCGACCTCGATTATGTTCCTAATACTGCAAGAGAATGCAAAGTAAACGTCTGTATGAGTAATTCGTTGGGGTTTGGTGGTCATAATGCTACTTTAATTGTTAAAAAGTTTAAATAGAATTATATTTATTATTTAGCATCATTATCTTATTAATAAAAATGGGTTACACAATTGCAGAGAAGATATTATTAGCCCACAGCAAGAGAGAAGTTATAAAAAGAGGTGAATTTATTGAAGTCCTAATCGATGTTGCTTTAGGTAATGATATTACTGCGCCTTTAGCGATTGAAAAATTTAAAAGAGCAGGTTTTAAAAAGGTCTTTAATAGAAATAAAATTGTTTTAGTTTCTGATCATTTTGTGCCTGCTAAAGATATGCGTAGTGCCAATCAGGCAAAAATATTATCAGATTTTGCCAGAGAGTATGGAATAAAAAATTATTTTGATATAGGAACAATGGGTATCGGACATGTGCTTTTGCCTGAAAAGGGTTTAGTTTTGCCGGGAGATTTAGTTATTGGTGCAGATTCGCATACTTGTACTTATGGAGCATTGGGAGCCTTTTCTACAGGAATAGGATCTACAGATTTAGCCCGGGCGTTTATGGATGGAAAATTCTGGTTGAAAGTTCCAAATTCTATGCGATTTATTTATAGAGGTAAATTGAACAGATGGATTAGTGGAAAAGATATTATTCTTTTTACTATTGGGAAAATCGGTGTAGATGGTGCTTTAGGAAGAATAATAGAATTTTCAGGACCCCTGATAAGAAAACTTTCTATGGACGATAGATTTACTATGTGCAATATGGCGGTAGAAGCAGGTGCGGTAACGGGGATAATGGAGCCGGATAAAGTTACTCAAAAATATATATCGAGTATTCCCCAGTTTATCTCCAGAATTCCTAAGTTTTATAGCTCTGACAAAGATGCTTTCTATGATAAGATTTACGAATGGGATCTTTCAAGACTAGAACCCCAGGTGGCGTGTCCTTATCTTCCTTCGAATGTAAAACCAGTAAGTAGTTTAAAAAATATAAAGATTGAACAGGCGATAATTGGTTCTTGTACCAATGGTAGGATAACTGATTTAAGGATAGCAGCGAGAATTTTAAAAGATAGAAAAATAAATTCAGGTGTAAGATTAATTATTATTCCGGGCACACAAGATATATACAAACAGGCAATAAAAGAGGGATTAGCAGAAACTTTTATAAAAGCAGGAAGTATATTTTCTACGCCTACCTGCGGTCCTTGTTTAGGGGGACATATGGGGATTTTAGCAGAAAATGAGACCTGTATAGCTACTACTAATCGTAATTTTATCGGTCGGATGGGAAGCGTAAAATCTTATGTTTACTTAGCTAGTCCGGCAGTAGTAGCTGCTTCTGCTATAAAAGGTAAAATTACCCACCCTGCAGAGCTAATTGATAGATGATGAGAAGTTAAACAGACATATAAAGATAAAAATGATTTTAATAGGAAAGGCGCATAAGTTAGGAGATAATATAAATACCGATGACATCATAGCGGCTAAGTATTTGATTACTACCGATGAAAAAGAATTGGGTAAGCATTGTATGGAAAATATTCTACCATATTTTTCTAAAAAGATAAAGAAGGGAGATATTATTGTGGCAGGTAAGAATTTTGGTTGTGGCTCTAGTCGAGAACACGCACCTTTAGCGATTAAGGGTTGCGGAATTTCAGCAGTAATTGCTCAGAGTTTTTCTCCCATATTCTTTCGTAATGCTATAAACGTTGGGCTTGTGTTTTTAGAGCTCCCATATACGGAAGAGATATACGAAGGAGACAATCTTGAATTAGATTTAAATAAAGGGATAATAAGAAATATCAATAGAAATAAGATTTATTCATTTCCGCCTTTTCCTGAATTTCTGCATAGGATTATTAAAGAGGGTGGGTTAATTAATTATATAAAGAAAGCGAGATTGAAGTATGTATAAGATTGCAGTAATTCCTGGTGATGGCACAGGACCTGAGGTAATTAGCGAAGGATTAAAGGTATTAGAAGCAGTAAGCAAGAGATACCATTTTGAATACGAGACAAAGATTTTCCCTTTTGGGGGAGAGTATTATTTGAAGACCGGCATCACCCTTACGGATGAAGATATTGGAGAGTTGAAAAAATACAATGTTATTTATTTAGGCGCGATTGGGCATCCGGAGGTAAAGCCGGGAATTTTAGAAAGAGGAATTTTGCTAAAATTGAGATTTGATTTAGATCAGTATATAAATTTAAGGCCGGTTAAACTTTATAACTCTTCTTTCTGTCCTTTAAAAGACAAGAATCCTGAGGATATCGATTTTGTAGTAATTAGAGAGAATACCGAAGGTCTTTATAAAGGAATGGGTGAATTTCAAAATAAAGGAACCCCTTATGAAGTAGCAATTCAAGTTTCCTATAACACACGCAAAGCAATAGAACGTTGTATCCGTTATGCCTTTGAGTATACAAGAAGGCGCAATAAAAATAAAAAACTAACTCTCTGCGGAAAAACTAATGTACTAACTTATGCTTGGGATCTTTGGGAACGCACATTTTATGAGATTGCTAAAGATTATCCGGATATCCAAACAGAATATACCCATATAGATGCTACCTGTATGTGGATGGTTAAAAATCCTGAGTGGTTTGATGTGATTGTTACTGATAACATGTTTGGCGACATTATTACAGATTTGGGGGCGATAATTCAGGGTGGTATGGGTATTGCTGCCGGCGCTAATATCAATCCTGAGGGTGTCTCTATGTTTGAGCCCATTGGAGGCAGTGCTCCTAAATATACCGGTAAAAATGTGATTAATCCTTTAGCAGCAATCTGTGCGCTTTCTATGTTATTGGAGAATTTAGGAGAGGAGGAAGCCTCCCAGGCAGTAGAAAATTCAGTGATAAAAGTAGTAAATACAAAATTAAGGTCTTTAGCAGCTGGTAAAATGGGATATTCAACAAAAGAAGTAGGAGATTTGGTGGTAGAGAATTTATGAAGATCAAAAAAAAGCAAAGGTATAATGTTGCAGTAATTGGCGTAGGAGTAGTGGGCATAGAGATGCTGCGGGTTTTGAAAGAACGTAATTTTCCTGTGGCAGAACTGCGGGTATTTGCTCGTTCAGGTAGAGAAATTGAGATTGATGGTGAGAAATATTCGGTTCAACCGATTTCTCCCACTGGTTTTGAAGATATAGATATTGCTTTATTTGCGGGTACAGAAGGCGAAAAAGGTGCAGCAGTAACTTATGCCTCTGAGGCGATAAAAAGAGGAGCAGTAGTTATTGATAATGGTGCAGATTTTCGTCTTAACCCCAAAGTTCCCTTAGTAGTTCCTGAAGTGAACGCAAAAGATGTGAGAGAACATCAAGGAATAATTGCCAATCCCAATTGCTCTACAATTCAATTAGTAGTAGTATTATGGCCAATTTATAAAGAAGTGGGTGTAAAGAGAGTAATTATTACTACTTTACAAGCTGCTTCGGGAGCAGGCAAACAAGCAGTAGAACAGCTGAATCAAGAGATAGGATTAATAGTAGCAAGAGGTTTTAAAGATTTAAGGATAAATATAGAAAACAGAGTTATGCCTAATCAGCTAGGTTATAATGTTTTCCCTCATATTGGTAGCTTTGATAAATATGATTATACCACTGAGGAATGGAAGTTGGTTTACGAGACACAAAAAATTATGCATGATAATAAAATCAAAATTTCTGCTACTACCGTAAGAGTAGCCGTAAAAACCGGACACTGTGAGTCTGTCTATATTGAAACAGAAGAATATTTACCCTTAAAGAAATTACGCAGAATTTTAGCTAAATCACCATCTATAATTTTAGTAGATGAACCAAAGAAGAATATCTACCCCACTCCTTTAGAGGTCGAAGGGAAAAATGAGGTTTTAATAGGACGCATACGCAGAGATCCTTTCTTTAAAAGAGGTATTTGGCTTTGGTCAGTAGCAGATAACTTAAGGAAGGGAGCAGCTACTAATGCAGTTCAGATAGCAGAATTATTGATTTAACTTTTATAAATTAATGCCTCTGCGTAACATCAAACTAACTATTGAGTATAACGGCACCCATTATCATGGGTGGCAAACGCAGTTACCAAAATTAAGAACTATTCAGAGAACTATTGAGGATAAATTAAAGAAAATTCTTAATGAGAAAATAGCGCTTATCGGCTCTGGTAGAACTGACGCAGGAGTACATGCTTTAGCTCAGATTGCTAATTTTAAAACCGCCTCTTCTATTTCCTTAACTAAATTACAGTATGCTTTAAATTCGCTTCTACCTCCAGATATTGTTATTAAAAAAGTGGAAGAGGTAGATTTGGGTTTTCATAGTCGCTTTTCTGCAAAATCAAAAGTTTATCGCTATATTATTCTCAACCGGTCTTATCCTAGCGCATTTTTAAAAGATAGAGTATATTTCTATCCTTATCCTTTAGATATAAATCTTATGCGCAAGGCAGCTATCCTTTTAAAAGGAAAACATGATTTTCGTTGTTTTCAGTTAAAGGATAAAATAGAGAGAGATTCAATTCGTACTATAAAAGATATCCGGATTAAAAAAAGGGGGAGTTTTATTTACATTGAAATAGAAGCGGATGGTTTTCTTTATGGAATGGCACGTAGTATCGTGGGTACTTTAATAGAAATAGGAAAAGGTAAAGCTATTGATACGAAAAGATTACTGAAGATGAAAGATCGTTCTTTAGGTGGGCCCACTGTTCCCGCTTCGGGATTGTATCTGGTTAAAATAAAATATTGATTTCGGATAACCGTAAGGATTATAATCTCTAATGTATGCTGGATTGGAATAGTTTATTGAGAAAAATCACATTTTTATTATTTTTACTTATTTTAACTGTGGTGCTAGTTTTATGTTACTATTTTTTTATTCTTAATGAAGATATTTCTAAATATTATTTTGTTTTAAATAAGATAGAGCATATCAAAGATATAGAAGAAGGAAGACAACTTGAACCTTTAATAAAAAGGTTAATTTTGGATGAACTCACCCAAAAAGAAATCGATCACCTTTCGCTTTTAAAATTACATACCGCATTAGATATTTTTAATTTACTTGAAGATAAGATGCAATTTGAAGACATAAAATTATTTTTAAAAGATGTTTTAGCAATAAAGGAGCAGAAAAAAGCAAAACTTATTATAAGTTTGGATAGATTTATATTAAGAGTTATAGGACCTAAGTTTAAAAAGGGACTATCTCTATCTAAATACAAAAAAAAGGAAGCCGAATTGTTAGAAAAAATAAGTTCAACTATACAAGTAATTCAGATTCAACAGCAACTTTATGAATTAGCTAGTATATATATAAATGCGGATCAGATCTCCAAGGCAATTAATTTGTTTAGAAAAGTTATTGAATTAGACCCTCAAAGTAGATATGCACTAAATGCAGAATATATATTAGGAACGCTATATAAATTAGAGAAAAATTTTGATTATGCAATTAAGATATTTGAAAGATTATCTTTCCAGAATAATGAATTATCTTTATATAGCAGATATTTGCTTGCTAGTATTTATGAACATAAAGATGATTTCTTAAAAGCAAAAGAAATATATGAGT
>JAMWCP010000108.1 GCA_023819665.1 Candidatus Omnitrophota bacterium | reverse complement strand
CATATATTTGAGGCACGTCTAAGACTGGAAAAGAAAACCAATGATTTTTCTTTCTGGATAGAAGATTCTTTAGGAAATAAAAAACTTGCTAATGAAATATCTTGTTTGGATCCTTACACCCGTACCCTTGAGGATCTAAGGATCGGTATTATAAAATTAATTGAAAAAGAATTAAATTCATAATGGCAAGAATTGAAGAGTATATTCCTATAGTAGGTGAGTCTGTAATTAGTGATTTGAGACTTATTTCTCAGGAATTAAAAGGAAAGACCATTCAACATATAAATTCTACTGCGGTAGGTGGCGGGGTAGCGGAGATATTAAATCGCATGATTCCGCTTTTAAGAGAACTAGGCGTGGATGCAAGATGGGATTTGATAAAAGGAGGGGAGGATTTTTTTGAGGTGACCAAGAAAATTCATAATGCTCTGCACGGAAAATCAGAGAATATTACTCAGAAAGATTTCTCTATCTTTATAGAGACCAGTTTAAAAAATATGGAAGAGGTAAATATCTATGGAGATATTATCTTTATTCATGACCCACAGCCAATTATGTTAATAAAGAAAAAAAGTAATCAAAAATGGATCTGGCGCTGTCATGTGGATGTATCTTCTCCGGATTCTTTAGTATGGCATTTTTTAAAGGATTTTATAATTGAATATGATGCGGTAGTATTTTCTGCTCCTAGTTTTTCCCAAAGATTACCTGTAAGACAGTATTTAATCACTCCTTCAATCGACCCTTTAAGTGATAAAAATAAAGAATTATCACAAGAAACAATCGACAGAGTTTTAGAAAAATACCAGATACCAAAAGATAAACCTATTATTACGCAGATATCGCGTTTTGACCGGCTTAAAGACCCTATAGGAGTAATTGAGGCATATCGTCTGGTAAAAAAATATAATGATTGTCGTCTGGTTTTAGCAGGTGGAACCGCCAGCGATGACCCTGAGGCAATCCAATTTTTTCAGGAAGTAAAAGAATTCGCCAAAGATGCCCCAGATATCCATATTCTTCTGTTACCTCACGATGATATTGTCATAAATGCCTTACAGCGGGCATCCACTGTAATTATTCAGAAGTCTATTAAGGAAGGTTTTGGTCTTACGGTTAGCGAGGCACTATGGAAGAATAAACCGGTAGTTGCCTCTAATGTGGGAGGAATACCTTTACAGATAAAACATAAATATTCAGGACTTCTATGTCATTCTATTGAAGGCGCTGCATTTGCTATAAAGCAACTCCTTAACAGTCCAGCTTATGCGAAAAAATTGGCTGAGAATGGCAAAGAGCATATAAAAAATAATTTTTTGATTACCCGGCATATCAAGGATTATCTTTTGTTATTTCTTTCTCTGTATTATAATGAAGATGTAGTTTATTTATAATGAAAGATGTTTATCGTATCTAATCTTTTAATTGCACTTGCCAGAGTTTTAGATATTGCGCTTACCATTTTATATTGGCTGATTTTGATCCGCGCTTTAATCAGCTGGGTGAATCCTGATCCCTATAATCCTTTGGTTCAATTTTTATATAAGACCACCGAACCCATACTTTATCCCATAAGAAGACTTTTACCTTTAGATTTTAGGTTTGGTATCGATATCTCTCCCATAATTGCTTTTTTGCTGATAATATTTTTAAAATCATTTTTGGTAAAGACCATTTTAGATATAGCATACCGATTAAGTTAAAATAGGTACAGACTACAGACGCCAATTTTTAAAAATAATATTTATTCATAATGTATAAAATAGGGTGAGGAGGTAAAATGATTATAAAATTAAATACGTTTTTAAGTTACGCAGTTCTAGGCAATAGTGTTTTGCGGTATCTAAACAGTATATTTATATTTTTAGTGGGTATATTAGCAATAAGATTGCTGATACGTAGGATAATAATACGGCTAAGGGGATTGGCACAGAAGACTACTTCTGTTTTTGATGATTTTTTGATTCATCTTTTAGAATCCGTAGCTATTCCTTTATTATATTTATTAGTTTTATATCTTGCTTTAAAGAATCTAATTTTAGCGGGATTCTTAGAAAGATTACTTAATTATCTTATATTAGCATTATGGATCTTTTTTGTAGTAAAGACAATTTTGGAATTTATCAACTACGGATTTAAAATCTATCTGAGAAAGCAAGGAGGCGATGTTACATTAGAAAAGAGTCTTTATGGAATAATGATAGTAATAAAATTAATAATTTGGAGTGGGGCAATCATCTTATTCTTAGATAATTTAGGATTTAAGGTTTCCACAGTAGTTGCCGGTCTAGGTATCGGTGGTGTGGCAGTGGCATTGGCAGCACAGACTATATTGAAAGATCTTTTTAGTTATTTCTGCATCCTCTTTGATCATCCTTTTAAAGTGGGAGATTTTATTATTGTGGATGATTTTATGGGAACAGTTGAGCATATTGGAATAAAGACAACGCGTATTCGCAGTTTAAATGGAGAACTTCTCGTCTTTTCTAACTCTGACCTTACGGATTCACGTCTGCGTAATTATAAATTGATGGAGAAAAGGCGTGTAGTATTTAAGATTGGAGTAGTTTATCAAACACCCGTTAGTAAGTTAAAAGAGATACCCCCGCTTATAAAGAATATAATAAATAATATTCCTGATACAGTATTTGACCGGGCACATTTCTTTTCCTTTGGGGATTTTAGT
>JAMWCP010000107.1 GCA_023819665.1 Candidatus Omnitrophota bacterium | reverse complement strand
GGCGCTGTTCTTTCAGGAGGAGATCTTCTGCCCGCTTACGTAAATGATTATAGATAAAAGGACCGGCAGAGGCTAAAGCCATACCAAAAATAAGGATTATTATCCACCAGTTTTCGCCTAATAGAGGGATTAATACTGGTTTAAGCCATTTTATAACAACAAAAGGTAACCCTAAAACAAGAGTATACACAACTGCAAAAACACCCGCACGGGTAATTGCTACTTTTATATCCATTAAGTGGTGTTTGATAATGGCATAGGCGATGAAAGCAGCACCTATTGAAACTGTAAAATTAAGGAATGGGGGGATAGATACTCTGTACCACGTAAGATAGTTTATCGCACCTCCACTATACCCTACCAGTGCTCCTATAAGAACATAAAGAATTTGATTCCTAAATATTCCTGAATTACGCAATACGCCTTGTAACATCAAAAAGAGAGAATAAATGACATTTATAAAAAAATGAATTGAATGAATAGTAAAAAGAAATTTTGGTTTTAGCCAATAGGGAAAAACAAGGAAAGAACCAATTTCATTGGCAAAAAAAGGCGTGTAAGCCGAAAAACCTAGAAGAATACTTATAAGATAGTTAAAAATATCTACTTTCTTTCGAAAATCTACTTTAAAGAGAGTTAGCACAAAATGAGTAAAGGTTGAGGGTATAAAAATAACAAAGAGCATTAATGTCCTTAGATAAAATTCAGCTAGATGACTCTTCTTTGTGGTTAACCATAAAAAATAAAAAAGCCCCCAACCAGCAACTGTAAATAACCAGAGAGAAAGAGTCTGGTTACTTCGCGACCTTGGGTTTTTAGAAAAAACAAAAAACGATAATAAAAAGGCAGTAATAAAATTGAATAATCCGATCAATGCATAATAACTAAGTGAAAAACAATTTAACATCTAATTAGGATTTAATTATTTTAAGAAAGAAAATAGTCTCTGTTCCTTCTTTTTCAATCTTTAAAGAATGTTCATCTGCCCCAATTTCTTTAGCTGCTTTGATTAAATCGTCTTTGCCCCTCTTAATAAATGCCCAATCAGATACCCAGTCCGGCCCTACAGAAGGAAACGTTATGTCTTTATCTTTGTAAGTAACAACCAGCATGCCTTTCTTATTTAATAATTGAAATAAAAAATTTAGCAATCGCTTAAAAATCCTATCAGGTAAATACTCAGTTAAACCAAGAATATAAATGATATCTTGTTTACCTATAATGTCAAAATACTTCTCATCTCTAAAAACATTTAGCACGTTTTCGTGTAAAAATCTTGTTTTAACATTTAAGGGTAGATTACTCAAAGCCGACTTAGAAAACTCTAAAGCATCTTTATCATTATCAAGTCCAGTAAAGATAATCTCTTTATTAGAAATTACAGATAGGAAGAGCGGATCAGAAAACAACTCTCTTATCTCTCTACTTGATCCACAAGCAATGTTTAATAGTCTAATAGTAGGCAAATTACTATTCTCTATAAAATCCTGTAAAATATTTTTCATCTTGTTTTTACGCGATCTTGCAGCTATAGCATACGGACTATTTAAAAATAATTTATCACAGTAAAACCCAATACTATTCTTTTCTGCTATTGGCTTATTGTTATAAATCATCTCAAATAATTCAAAATCCCCGGGATAACCTCTTGGTCTATCATAAGCTATCTTTGTAATAGGGCTCTTATAGTAGCAACAACCCATTATTTCTCTGAATACCTGTTTTACTTTTTTGATATAAAAATTATTATCAATTTTCTTTTCTATATCTTCACATTCAAGGAGAAAATCATTGTTAAATTTAGTAAGTCTTTGTTCGATATATCCTGGATCAAGTTTTCTTGTGTTTGTTTCTTGTGCTAATACCAGTAGATTTTCATAATATTGTCTAACTGTTTTTTTAAAAAAGTTTTCTACTTTTATTTTTAAATCATTTTCTACAATTTCAGATGTAGCCTTTTTTGTAAAGTTATCAAATATAAAATCTCTTATTTGAGAAAGACGATCTTTATCTAATAAAAAATTGGCTCCAAATTGGAATTTATCTTCTGATAATCTTTCACACCACACAATCTTTGCTGGAATCTTGATAGATTGCTTTAGAGGAAAAGTTGGTAGATTCATTAGTAATAGTATATCTTCAGGCAGCACTGATCCCTTATATTCTACACGTATACCTGTCTCACTAATATTAATAATATTAGCCTCTACATCTGGGAGTAATTTGATAAACAAGCCTTCTGTCTTTACTCTTGGTGAAAATCGCCTCTCTATTTGTAATCCTTTATAAATTTCTTTATATGGTACTATTTCTGTCTTTATTTTTACATCTTCAATCAATTCTTCATTATCAAAAGGTTTAATAAATACTTCTCCTAACTTTTGTACATGTTTTTGTTCTGCTAAATCAGAATAACCGGTTATAAACACAACTGGAACTTCTGGTTTATTTCTCTCTTTGAAGTATTTTCTTATCGCTATTGCAGTCTCAACCCCATCCATTTCAGCCATTTTGATATCAGTGATAATTATATCAAAGTCTGTTTTTTTAATTATTTCTAGTGCTTCTTTACCACTTTGTGTAGTAACCACGTCGTATCCTTCTTTATTCAATAGTTTTTCTAAGCTCTTTAAAACAATCTCCTCATCATCTACCACCAGAATCTTCTTTGGCATCCTCTCTTGCCTCCTGTGTCTTTTAGTTTAACATAACTCTTAAAAAT
>JAMWCP010000025.1 GCA_023819665.1 Candidatus Omnitrophota bacterium | reverse complement strand
GATTTATTTTATTGAGAAGTCGTTTCAGACAAATTTCATCTTAAAATTCTGTATTTTGGTTGTCTTTGGTGGATTGCTAACTATGGGGATATTGTATCTTTTAGGAATAGGTTCTACCACTGTTTCGATTATCAACTCTCGGGTGATTGTGCGTTCTACAGCAGATTTTTTACTACCTATACTTATCCAGACAATAGCGGTGGTAACTATATTGGTGGGTTTAGGTACTATTTTGGTTACTCTATTTGTTTCGCATAAAATTGCCGGACCCTTACATCGCCTTAAAAAAGTAATAGAAAAGCTGCAGGAAGGAGATGTCTCTGAGGATTTTCATATCCGCACAGGCGATCAGCTAAAAGATTTAGCAGATGGGTTTAATCAAATGATTAGAAATCTTAGATTCAATATCCAACAATTTAAAGATCATCTTCTGGTTTTAAAAGAGAAACTGGATAGCATTTCTGATTCTGAGTCTGTAGAACATAAGCGCTTGTATTTAAGTGAGTTAAGAAATATCGTTGAGGAATTAAACAGGATAACCCAGCGTTTTAAAACTTAAAAAAGGTGCGTATAAAAAAGTCTATTTTTGTTTTAATAGCTAGTTTGCTTTTATTCAAACTGAGCTGTACAGAGACATTTGCCTTAGAAATAGAGGATGGCTTTGGTCTCAGCAAAAAGATAGAGGGCAGACACTTTGTAATTTATTATCATCCAGAGATAGATATTCAATTTTTAAGCCGGCAGTTAAATATCCATCCTGCAGAGGAGCTTTTAGTAGATAAAGCTTATTCTAAAAGCAATCACTCTTTTTTGCCATTGGCAGATATGCTGGATACATTGTTTTTAAGGATATGTAATATTTTAGATATGCCCCTTTATAGTTTTCAAGGCAACATCAAGATCTGTCAGGATAGCGCGCATTTAAAAAGGGTATATAGAAATATCTTTGGTAAAGAGATGGAGGGTAGCGCGCCTTTTTATGTGTACGCTATTAATACTGTATATATAAGCGCGGATGATTTTAAGGTTGCAGTTTTAGGTCATGAACTTGCCCATATGGTTATCAGTCACTACTTTGTGGTTCAGCCTTCCGTAAAAATCCAAGAGATTTTAGCAGGTTATGTTGAATATCAACTGCGCAAATTTTATAAATAAATTTGTCTAAAACAATTCTGACAAATCAAGTTGAACCTTAAATGTAAATTTTAGTTTGCTTTACAAACGATAAATCTCTACTTGACCCTTATAGGTTTATATTATATAATTTAAAATCTATTAAGTATATATTACTTAAAATTAAAAAAGGAGAGACTATGTATGCAATTGTAAGAATTGGTGGAAAGCAATACTGGGTTAAAGAAAACGAGATAATTGAGACGGAAAAACAGAATATAGAAAAAGGTAAAACCCTTACTATAAAGGATGTGTTGTTTTTTTCTGGTGATGATGGCAGGATAGAGGTAGGTAGGCCCCTTCTTAAGAATGTGAAAGTAGTGGCTGAATCTTTAGGGAATTTTCGGGGGGAAAAGATAATCGCTTATAAATATCGCCGTAGGAAATCTTCCAGCCACACTAAAAAAGGACATCGGCAGAATTTGACCAGGCTTTTAATTAAAGAGATAAAAATAACTTAAAGTGTTATTTGTAGATCAGGCAATTATATATGTTAAAGCAGGTAAAGGGGGAGATGGGTGCAATAGTTTTTATCGAGATAAGTATAAACCTAAAGGTGTGCCTGATGGCGGCGACGGTGGAAAAGGCGGTGATGTAATTATTCAGGCAGATAGATCTCTTTATACTTTATTAGATTTTAAATACCGCTCTTCTTTTGTTGCGGATAAAGGTGGCAATGGTTCAGGTAAAAACAAGGTGGGTAAAAATGGTAAAGATTTAATTATTCGTGTCCCTGTGGGTACAGTTATAAAAGATGCATTCACCGGCTGTATTTTAAGGGATCTTGTTTTACCGGAGGAAAGCGTGGTGGTAGCGAAAGGAGGCAGAGGCGGCCGGGGTAATCAATACGGAAAAGATGCGCAACCAGGAAAACTCGGCGAAGAAAGAAAACTTATTTTAGATTTAAAACTTATTGCGGATGTTGGTTTGGTAGGGTTCCCAAATGTAGGAAAATCTGCGCTTATTTCTAAGATTTCTTCGGCTACCCCTTCGATTGCCAGTTACCCTTTTACTACCAAAAAACCAGTTTTAGGGGTCGCCTATTATAGAGATTTTCAATTTGTAGTTGCGGATATTCCCGGATTGATCTCTGGTTCGCATAAAGGAAAGGGGTTAGGAGATAGGTTTTTAAGACATATTGAAAGAACAAAACTTCTGCTTCATATTATTGATATGTCAGGGTCAGAAGGAAGAAATCCTCTGGAAGATTATTATCAGATAAATAAGGAATTAGGTCTATATAGTAAAGATCTTTTAGAAAAACCACAGATTCTTGTCGCCAATAAAATGGATTTAGAAAACGCCTCTGAGAATCTTAGAGTATTTAAGAAAAGAATAAAGAAAAAAATCTATCCGATTTGTGCATTGAAAGCAGAAGGGTTAGGAAGACTGATTAGAGATGTTGCCATTAAACTTCAAAAGATGGGTAATTAAAATTGGTTCAAGCCTTTTTTGTTTTAAAGGTGTAATTGAGGATTTGTGTCAGGGGGTTGCTTCTATTTTTAAAAATAGCCAAATAGTCCTGGTTTCTTCAGGTGCAATTTTCTGTGGAATGAATACTTTGGGTATTAAAAAAAGGCCGCAGGAGCTTTCTGAACTTCAGGCAACCGCCGCCATTGGTCAGATTCAACTTATGCAATTATATCGCAATTATTTTAATAAATACAATTTGGAATGTGGTCAACTTCTTTTAACGTGGGAGGATTTTAATCAGCGCCGGCGTTATCTTAATGCCCGAAATACTATATTGAGCCTTTTAAAATCGAAAGTAATTCCTGTGATTAATGAAAATGATGTGGTCTCTACGGAAGAGATAAAATTTGGTGATAATGATCGCCTGTCTAGTCTTGTAGCAAATTTAGTGGATGCGGATATTTTGGTTATTCTCTCTGATGTAGATGGACTATTGGATGAAAATAAGCAGCCGATTAAGGTAATAGAAAAGATTACTCCTCAAATTCAAACGCTCTGCAGAACCACTGATAAACAAACCTCAGTAGGTGGAATGATCTCTAAGATAGAGGCAGCCAAAATTGCCATAAATTCAGGGATATACTGCATAATTGCAAATGGCAAAAGAAAAGGAATTCTTAATGAGATTATGAGTTCACCTTTTACTGCAGGAACTTTGTTTTTACCTGTGCGCAAAAAACCTCTGGCACTTAAACGCTGGATTGCTTTTGGTGCAAAACCAAAAGGAAAACTCTTTGTAGATGAAGGAGCAAAACAGGCGCTTTTAAACAAAAAAAGTTTGTTATCCGTTGGTATTGTAGATGTAGAAGGAGAGTTTAATAAAGGTGATATTGTGGCAGTTCTGGATAAGGATAACCAGGAGTTCTGTCGGGGGAAAGTTGAAGTGAATAGTGAGAAGTTAAGGATGATAAAAGGGAAACGTTTTACGAGGGAAATAATCCATCGGAATAATTTAGTAATTTTATAAATTCATATGGAAATAAAAAATATTAAAGGATTAAATTCCTTATTAAAAAAAATAAAAGATAATACTTTAAAACTGGGTGAGTTATCTTCCGAATATAAAAATAGACTGCTTTCTGGTTTGGCTGATGCGTTATCTAAAAATAAATCTTTTATTATAAGAGAAAACCAAAGGGATATTCTTATAGCAAAAAGATTGGGGTTATCATCTGCTTTCATTGACCGGCTTACTTTAACTGAAAGACGAATTGAACAGATGAAGGGTTCTCTTTTAAATCTTATAAATTTAGCTGATCCTATAGGGGAGGTTATTAAAGAATGGTCGGTTCCTTCAGGGCTAATAATAAAAAAAGTAAGAGTCCCTCTCGGAGTGATTTTGATCATCTATGAATCAAGGCCAGATGTAACTTCAGACTGTATTGGGTTATGTATAAAGTCTAGCAATGCCGTAATCTTAAAAGGAGGCAGTGAATCTTTAAATTCCAATTTAGCCATATTCAGAGTATTTTTAGAAACGTTAAAAAAATTGAGTTTTCCTTCTTATGCGATAAATTTTGTTTCTACTAAAGAAAGAAAGGTCCTTGATAAACTTTTAAGATACAACGAGTATATAGACTTAGTAATACCCCGTGGCGGAGAAAGTTTGATCCGTAAAATTACTCAACTTTCTCGAATACCGGTAATCAAGCACTATAAGGGAATCTGCCATATCTATGTAGATGAATATGCGGATATAGAGATGGCAAGGAAAGTCTGTGCTAATGCCAAGGTCCAGCGTCCGGCAACCTGTAACGCAATGGAATCAATGCTGGTTCATCAGAGTATTGCTAAAGAGTTTTTAGTTCCTATGCTTAAAGAATTTTTGGAAGCAAAAGTAAAAATAAGAGGATGCGCTCAGACCTTAAAGATTGCTAAGGATTATGGTCTCTTCAATAAAGAGTTCTTTAAAAAAGCCACCGATAAAGACTATCGTACAGAATACTTAGATCTTATCTTATCAGTAAAGGTGGTAAAGGATATGCAGGAGGCAATAGAGCATATCAATGAATATGGTTCGCATCATTCCGATGCCATTATTACTAAAGATAACGAGCATGCTGAGGAGTTTCTAAAACGCGTGGATTCTGCCTGTGTTTATCATAATGCCTCTACGCGTTTTACCGATGGCTATCAATTTGGAATGGGCGCAGAGATAGGTATCTCTACAGATCGTCTACATGCCCGCGGTCCGATGGCTTTAGAGGAACTCACTACCTATAAATATGTAGTAAAGGGAAGCGGGCAGATAAGAACCTGATAATGAAAGTCAACAGAATGAGTGTCGCTGAAAGTGTTGATTTTCAATAGAGAGAAGAGAGAAAAGATGCTATGAGAATAGGAATTTTAGGCGGAACATTTAATCCCATACATTTAGGTCATCTCATTTTAGCAGAGGAAGTTGGATATAAACTTAATTTAGATAAAGTTATATTTGTACCTACTTATCTTCCCCCTCATAAAGATACTTCAGAAATTGCTTCTGCTATAGACAGATTTAAGATGGTAAAGTTAGCCATAAAAAGAAATAGGAGATTTTCCGTTTCTGATATAGAGATAAAAAGAAAAGGACGTTCTTACACCATTGATACTATCCAAGAATTTAAAAAGATGTATCCTCACGATGAACTGTACTTTATTATTGGTTCGGATTTGATTAGTTATTTAGATTCTTGGAAGGATTTGGATCGGATTTTAAAACTTATTAAGTTTATCGTAGCAACACGGCCCGGCTATTCATTGAGCAGTCTGCCTGACTATATTTCTAAATTAGATATACGAGCAATAGATATATCCGGTTTTCAGATTAGAGAGGCAATAAAAAACAAAAAGCCTTTTAGATATTTATTACCCGAGGCGGTTTATAAATATATAAACAAAAAGGGACTTTACAGATGATAAAGATAGCTGCTTCCATATTATCTGCTAATTTTAGTAAATTGGCTGAAGAGATAAAAAAGGTAGAACAAGCAGGTGTAGATCTTATTCATATTGATGTGATGGATGGGGATTTTGTTCCCAATATTACCTTTGGGCCTCAATTGATAAATGATATACGTAAAGTCACCAAACTTCCTTTTGATGTACATCTAATGATAAAACAACCTCTAAGATATATTGAAGATTTTATTAAAGCCGGTTCAGATATGTTAACTCTACATATTGAAACCACATCTACTTTGGATATAAAAAAACAGAAAATAAGTTTAGCCAAAAAAGGGATAAAATTGGGGGTATCTTTAAATCCGAGTACTTCTTTGAAAAAGATAGAACCTGTTTTAAATATTGTAGATTTTGTATTAGTGATGAGTGTAAATCCGGGTTTTGGGGGACAAGAGTTCATTCCTGAAGTGGTAAATAAGATTAAAAAACTGCGTTCATTTTATAGGGGAGTCATTTCGGTAGATGGAGGGGTTAATGGTAAAAATGCATCTCTTCTAAGGAAAGTTGGTGTAGATATATTGGCTAGTGGTTCATACTTATTTAAGGCAAAAGATATTCAGAAAGCAATTAAAAAATTAAAGGGTATTAGTTAATAAAGGAGTAGTTATATATGCAGAATATTCGTTTTGGAACCGATGGATGGCGAGGTGTTATCAGTGATAATTTTACATTTGAAAATGTTAGGAAAGTAGCCGGAGCAATTGCTGATTATTATAAGGAGAATTCTTACCCTCCTTTTAGAATAGCCATAGGTTTTGATACACGTTTTCTTTCTTCTACCTACGCCCGTTTAGTAGCAGAAATTTTAAGCAATAGAGGTATAGAAGTATTATTATCACCGAGCTTTGTTCCTACCCCGGCTTTAAGTTTTATTACCCGTAAACTCAGTTTAACCTGCGGAATTATGATTACTGCTAGCCATAATCCGTGTGAATATAATGGTATAAAGATTAAAACTCAACAGGGTGGAGCAGCAGGGATTCAGATAACTCAACAGATAGAGAAGAAATTAAAAGAAATAGGCATTACGAAATCCAGGGTTAAACCGGCCACTATAAATATGATGAATTTTATTTCTGATTATATTAGGTTTTTACGTAGCTATTTAAATTTAGATATATTGAAAAATAAAAGATATAAAGTTTTAGTAGATGCGATGCATGGTAGTGGAAATAGTTTTATAAAAGATATTCTAAATGATACAAAGATACAACTTGATTTTATACGTAACGAAGTAAATCCGGGGTTTGGGGGATTGAGACCTGAGCCGGTTTTGGAGAATCTTTTACCCAGTATCCAGAAACTAAAAGAAAAAAAATATGATTTAGGGATAGTTCTCGATGGTGATGCAGATAGAATTGCTGCATTTTTAGGAGATGCAGAATTTCTTCATCCTCAGAAGATCTTGGGGTTGCTTATCTTGCATTTGACGAGAAACAGAAGACTTAAAGGTGGAGTGATAAAAACAATTGTAGGTACCAATCTTATTGATAAAATAACAAAAAAACTCGGTTTAAAATTATATGAAACACCTGTGGGTTTTAAATATATTTCTGAGATTATGCAGAAGGAAGACATTCTCATCGGCGGGGAAGAAGCAGGGGGGATCGGTTTTAAGGATTATATTCCTGAACGCGATGGTACGTTAGCCGGTTTACTTTTAATAGAAATGATGGCTTACGAAAATAAGTCCATGGCAGAAATTTTAAAGAATATGGAGGATGAATTTGGAAGATACTTTTATCTGAGGGAGGATTTAAAACTGAATAAACCAGTTTCTCAGAATTTATACCAGCGTTTTAAAAAAACAAAAAACATCTTGGGAGAAAAAGTTATAGAAGTAAAAGATTACGATGGAGTAAAATTAATCTGTGAAGATGAAAGCTGGGTGATGGCGAGGCTATCTGGCACAGAACCCCTTATCCGTTTTTATGCAGAAGCAAAAGATGCGGATAAGGCTCATAGATTGATTAAATTTGCTAAAAAATGCTTTACTATCTTTTAAGACCAATTGCTATTCTGTTATGCAAAGTTCTTTTTCGCATACAGATAAAAGGAAGAGAAAATATTCCTAAAGAAGGAGCGTTTATTCTTGCAAGTAATCACTTAAGTTATTTAGATCCTGTGGTCTTAGGAGTAGCATGTCCCAGAAGACTTAATTTTATGGCGAGGGACGATCTATTTGATATACCATTATTTGCAGATTTAATTCGTTGTTTGGGTGCTTTTCCCGTTAAAAGAAATACTGCTGATATAGCTGCTTTTAAGGAGACATTTAGAAGATTAGGACAACAAAGACCGGTGGTAATTTTTCCTGAAGGAAGGAGGAATCCGCAGAATTTACCCATTCCTCCTCAGGCGGGGGTAGGCTTTATTGCTACCCATTCGGCAGTTCCTGTGGTTCCTTCTTATATTCGGGGAACGGATAAGGCACTACCGATGAATTCTTGGATTATTAGACCAACAAGGATTTCGGTTTACTTTGGTAGGCAGATCTTTATAGAAAGGAGGAAGCCTTATAATTATCTTCGGATAGCTGAGGAGATTATAACTGCAATTAGGCGCCTAGAATGCGTTTATCGGTAGCAAAAAATATTGGTTTCTGTTCAGGAGTAAGACGAGCGATAGAGATAATCGAGAGATTAGTTCAAGAAAATAAAAAGAACATATTCTGCTTAGGTTCAGTTATCCATAACGAATTACTACAGCAAAGATTAAAACAAAAAGGGATAATTACTGTTGATTCTTTAAAGGATATAAAAAAACCAGCATACATTATTCTTCCTTCTCACGGTGTACCCCCTACTAATATTAAAGAAGCAAAAAGGAAGGGTTTAAAAATTGTGGATGTTACTTGTCCCAATGTTTCATCTTTACAAAGAGTCTGCAAAAAACTTCGCCAAGAAAAATATCAGCTCATCATTTTAGGTGATAATAATCATCCTGAAATAAGAGCGCTTTTAGGTATCGCTGCTGAGGCAGTGGTGATAAGTAATGCTTCAGAGATAGAATTGCTAAAATTAGATTCACGTATTGCAATAGTATCTCAAACCACTCAAAGTATAGAGAATTTTTTAGTTTTAGTAAATAAATTTTTTGAAATGAGGGAGAAAATAGAGAAGATAAAAGAGTTACGTATATTTAATACTATATGTTTAGATAATATTAGTAGACAAAAAGAGGTAAGAGAGCTTGCAAATAATAATGATGCGGTTTTTGTTATAGGCTCCTATTCTAGTGCTAACACCAAAAGATTGTTTAATATTAGTCGTATGATTAATCCAAACTCTTTTTTAATAAGAGACTATCATGATATTTCTGATAAGATTAAACTAAAATTTAAAAAAATAGGAATAATTAGTGGTGCTTCTACTCCGGATTGGTTAGTAGATGAGATAATCAGAAAAATAAAAAGTAAAAAGGGGGAATAAAAATGACACAACAAAATAAAGAGTCTTTGGATGAGCTTTATAAAGAAAGCATACGTATTATCAAGGAAAATGAAATTATTAAAGGTAAAATTGTAAAAATAAGACAGAAAGAAGTTTTTGTGGATGTAGGTTTTAAAGCCGAAGGAATAGTGCCTATAAGTGAATTTCTACCTGAGGAATTAAAAGAGGGAAATGTAGTTGAGTTGATGGTAGACTCCATTGAAGATGATAGTGGAATGATTGTTTTATCGAGACAAAAGGCGCGTCGTATAAAAAGTTGGGATAAAATATTAAATATTTATCAAAATTCTCAACTTTTGGCAGCTACGGTTACTCATAAGGTAAAAGGTGGTTTTATGGTAAACGCAGAAGGCATTGAGGGATTTTTGCCCCTATCTCAGTCAGGATTTAAAGGGATACCTGAGGACCGGATAATCGGAAAGGAATTTAAATTTAAGATATTGAAATTGAATAACTTAAGGCATAGTATCATTGTCTCTCGTAAAGAGGCAATTCAAAGAGAAAAAGAGGAAACAAAAGAGAAATTATTTTCTAATCTTGAAACAGGAAAAATCATCACCGGACGGGTTAAAGCAATTACAGATTATGGTGCTTTTATTGATCTGGGAGGAATAGATGGTTTGTTGCATATTGCTGATATGTCTTGGTCTAAAATAAATCATCCATCGGAATTGTTGGCGGTAGGTGATAATATAGAGGTGATGATTTTAAGCATAGATAAAGAGCAGAATAAGATTTCTTTAGGATTAAAACAACGTTTTCCTGATCCTTGGAAGGAAATTGAGAATAAATATTCTGTGGGCAGCCGTGTAAAAGGAAAGATTGTAAATATATTAAACTATGGGATATTTGTGGAATTAGAGAAAGGGGTTGAGGGATTAGTTCATGTTTCAGAGATATCCTGGACTAAACGGGTAGATAATCCTAAAGAGATGTTTGCAATTGGAGATAATATTGAAGCGCAGGTAATTAGCATTGATAAAGAATCTCGCAAAATTGCTTTAAGTATAAAACAGTTGGAGATTAATCCATGGTTAGAAGCAGAATCACGTTATCCAATCGGTTCAAAAGTAAAAGGGATTGTACGGGGTTTTACATTTTATGGTGCATTTGTAGAATTAGAGTCAAATTTAGAAGGGATGATTCATATTTCGGATATGTCTTGGACAAAGAGAGTAGGTTCTCCGCAGGATGTTCTTAAAAAAGGTCAAAAAGTAGAAGTAGTAGTGCTTTCAGTAGATACTCGTAATCGTCGTATTTCTCTAGGACTGAAACAGACACAACCAAATCCGTGGCCCGAGATTGCTAAAAAATATCCCCTCAACACCATTTTAGAAACAGAGGTAGTCAATATTACAGATTTTGGGGTTTTTGTGAAGCTCGATGAAGAGATAGAGGGGTTAATTTACTTAGAAGAGATTGACAAAGAGATATTAAATAAACTAAAACCAGCAGATAAAATAAAGGCAAAAGTAATAAAAATTGATATAGAAGAAGGTAAAATTGGACTTTCTGCCAAAACAGAGGAGGTTAAGTAAATGATATGAGAAGAGTGGATATTAAAAGACAATTAGAAATTATAAAGCAGACTGTTTCAGAGATAATCTCTGAAGAGGAGTTGGTAGGGAAGTTAGAAAGAAGTATAAAAGAAAAGATCCCCTTGAATATAAAGGCAGGTTTCGATCCTACCGCTTCCGATATTCATTTAGGTCACACTGTGCTCTTAAATAAGCTACGTCAATTTCAGGATTTAGGCCATACAGTTTATTTTCTTATTGGAGATTTTACTGCTACTATTGGAGATCCTTCCGGTCAGGATAAAAGCCGTAAACGGTTAACTTATGAGGAGGTAAGAAAAAATGCTCAAACTTATAAACAGCAAGTGTTTAAGATACTGAATCCCAAAAAAACAAAAGTAGTATTCAATACTCAGTGGTTTTCCAAAATGAGCAGTAGTGAAATTCTTGATTTGGCATCCCACTCTACACTTGCCCAAGTTTTAGCACGTCAAGATTTTAATCAGCGCTATAATCAAGGGAAAGATATTTCTCTTTTAGAATTATTTTATCCACTCCTTCAGGCATACGATTCAGTGTATTTAAAAGCAGATATAGAGATAGGAGGGACAGATCAAAAATTCAATCTTCTTTTAGGCAGAGAATTACAGAGGGATTTTGGACAGGCTCCTCAAGTAATCATTATGCTCCCTTTATTAGAAGGTACTGATGGAGTTCAAAAGATGAGTAAGTCATTAGGTAACTATATTGGCATAACCGAACCAGCAGGTCAGATGTTTGGTAAAATTATGTCTATCGATGATCCTACCATGTTTAAGTATTATACCTTGCTTACAGAGGAGAATTTAGATACGGTAAAAAAGATGCACCCTATGGAGGCAAAACTTAAACTGGCAGAACTTATTGTTTCCCGCTACCATGGAAAGGTATCCGCGCATAAGGCAAGAAAGGATTTTGAATTAATTTTTAGCCAAAGACAACTACCTGAAAAGATCCCTGAATATAAACTGAAACCCGGAGCGGTAAAAATTCTCGATGTCTTGGTAAGTAGTCAAATTGTTTCCTCACGTAACGAAGCACGTCGACTTATTCAACAGGGTGCGGTGAGCTTGGAAGGTAGAAAAATTACGGATTTAGAATTTTTATTGGAAAAAAGCGGCATTTTAAAAGTAGGTAAGCGCAGATTCCTGAAAATAGTTTTTGATATCTAAAAGTCAACAAAATGAGCGTCGCTGAAAGTGTTGACTTTCAAGGGGAGGTTTATGTCTAAAAGAGCTTTGATTACAGGAATTACTGGTCAGGATGGTTCTTATCTAGCAGAATTACTTTTAGAAAAAGGCTATGAAGTCCATGGAATGGTCAGACGCGTAGCCTTGGAAGATCCAGAACATCATCTCTGGCGGATAAAACATATTCTCGATAGGGTTATCTTACATGCAGGATCATTAGAAAGCTATGCCAGTATATTTAATATTGTAGAGAATGTAAAACCCGATGAATGCTATCATCTGGCCGCCCAGAGTTTTGTAAGTTATTCCTTTGAGGATGAGTTTTCTACCATCAACACCAATATCAACGGAACCCATTATATTTTATCCGCATTAAAACAGAAATCCCCAGAATGTAAATTTTACTTTGCCGCCTCCAGTGAAATGTTTGGACTGGTAAAAGAAACCCCCCAGAATGAAAATACACCTTTTCATCCGCGCTCACCTTACGGAATATCTAAAGTAGCAGGTTTTTATTTGACTTTAAATTACCGCGAGGCATACGGGATGTTTGCGGTAAATGGTATCTGTTTTAACCATGAATCACCCCGCCGGGGATACGAGTTTGTTTCACGTAAAATCACCACTGGGGTAGCAAAAATAAAATTGGGCTTAGAGAAAGAGTTAAGATTAGGGAATCTGGAGACCAAAAGAGACTGGGGTTATGCTAAGGATTTTGTAGAGGCGATGTGGCTGATGCTTCAGAAAGATAGCCCTTCTGATTATGTGATTGCCACTGGAGAGACCCATTCGGTAAAAGAGTTTGCGCAACTTGCCTTTGAATACGTAGGTCTTAACTGGCAGGATTACGTTAAGGTGGATGAACGCTTTTATCGACCAGCAGAGGTATTTGAGTTAAGAGGAGACTATTCTAGGGCAAAAAAAGAACTTGGCTGGCAGCCAGAGGTAGGTTTTAAAAAACTGGTGAGGATGATGGTGGAAGAGGACTTAAATTTATTAAAAATAAAATGTAAATGAAAACCTCCTATCAAATAGATCAGCAGAACAGCCTGATTATAAAAAGAAAGAAACAGAGATTAAGTCCTTCGGGAGTCTTTAAGACTACCCCGGATAATAAACTGCTCTACTGGTTAAATGAGCCAGAATCCTGGCGCAGAAAATACAATTTAGGTTCAAAGATTGAATTTTTAGGCAGATGGGGTTTAGACAAAGACTATAATCTTACTTTAGATATCAGCGAAGATAAAGGTTTAGTTTCAAATAAACCGCTGGTGCTTAAAGGAGAGATATTATCCGCTGATTCAGATCAACTTGATTTTCTTTTAAAAAGTTATGACCGAAGAGGCGTTCAGAGAATCCAAATTCTTAAACTCAAAGGTAGATGGTCTAGTGATGAGTATAACCGTTTAAATTTTTTAGTGGAGAAAAAAACCTCCCCTGATACCCTTGTCTTTAAAAACGCCTGGCAGATCAACCCACATCAGCAGATAATTTATAATTATGAAAGAACAAACCTTAAGACTAAGACCAAGATTTTCAATACCATTGGATTTGATGGCTTCTGGCAGATAACCTCTAAAGATAGACTCAGGTATATTTTAAATAGAAGCACAAAATCCTATTTTGATTTCCGCGTGCAGTTAGAAAGTCCACATCTCTATCCACAAGAAAAAGTTATTAAATATAGGATAGGGATAGGTTTTAAAAAGAAAGCGCAAAAGATTATCTGTCTATATGGAAGCTGGAAATTTTCTCGTCGAGGAGCGCTTTCTTTTGAGATGGACTACGGTAAATCCGGCTTAAAGAGGATGGAGTTTGCTACATCTATAAGTTTAAATAAAAAAGATGAAGTGGCTTTCTCTCTTTATAATCAAAAAAATCAGCCCTTAGGTATGGCAGTTATCTTTTTACATAGATTTTTAAAAGATTCGGATGCAGAAGTTTATTTAAAACTTAAAGAGAAATTGTCTAAAGAAAAAGACATAGAGGCAGGGATAAGGATTCCTTTTTAAATATGATTTATAAACTGATAGGACTAACAGCGGCATCTCTTACAATGTTTTCTTTCTTTCCTCAGGTTTTCAAGACATTAAGAACTAAGTCGATAAAGGACGTAAGTATCTTTACCTTATTTCAGTTATCATTAGGGGTTTTGCTTTGGATTATTTATGGATTATACTTAAAGGATTTTATTATTGTTCTGGCAAATAGCGTAACTCTACTCAGTCTTGTAATTTTGATTGCCCTTTATTATAATTATAAAAGTCAAAATTAGTTATATTTTTTGATTAGATGATGATCAAGAATTTATAATGTTGATGGGTGTGTGGTTAGGAGTTTTAGCCCGGATGACTATTCTTTTTTGGCGCAAGCTCTATCAAGAGGAAAGGATAAAATTTAATCTTATTCTATATTAATAGAGTTTACTAGTTGGTTTGAGAAGAAGGATTATTAAAGATTCTGATATGAAAATCGTAGGAGAAAAAATCTCTTTAGAAGAATTAAAACAGCTTGCCGAGGAGACCTTTGGAGATTTGTTAAAAGCAACCGTAGATGTGGCTAAAGAGATAATGGTAATTGGAGGAGAGCTACATTCAGATCAAGAGGCAGTTCTTTTATCTACCGGAAGCAGCCAAAAGGATATCTGGGGGATAAATCTCTATCCTGATAAATACCCCCAAGATAATTGGCTTGAATTCGATTCCATAATAAACTTAAGACCATCTTTTGGTAATAAAACACGCGGAATAGACAATCCGGAAATTAGAAAAAAAATCATTGAGATTGTAAATAAGTTAATAGTGGGATAGTTATGGGATTTTATCATAAGACCTTAGCCGAAGGTAGATGGTTTAAATTACCATTTTTAGAGCAGATGGCAAATATCGGTTCAGAAGTACAGCGCGCAATAAATTGGAAGAATAAAAACGAGCTTGAATATTCTAAAAAAGCAGTTGAACGCGCTTTGGAACTTCTGTATTTAACCATTGAAGACCCCAAAAATAAATCTCATCTTAAGGAGCTCACGCGCTTAAGAGAATTTTTGATTGATTATTTCTATTTTGATAACATATACAACTCTTCTGATGAATTCTGGCATAAATATTTTTATGCTTTCAATTATGCGGTAAGCAGGAGAAGATATTTATAATGTAAATATAAATGCAGCTTGGTTTAATATTGGAAATGAAGTATGAAAGGAGAGAATGCAATGAATTGGAATGATAAAGTAATTCTTTTAACCGGAGGTACGGGTTCTTTTGGACAGAAGTTTACAGAGATAATGCTTAAAAAATATAAACCCAAAGTAATAAGGATTTTCAGTCGTGATGAGTTAAAACAATGGGAGATGGAGAAAAGATTTGATAATAACCCGCATTTAAGATTCTTTATTGGTGATGTAAGGGATAAAGATAGATTAGAACGAGCAATGGATGGGGCAAACATTGTGGTTCATGCTGCAGCATTAAAACAGGTTCCTCTTTGTGAATATAATCCCTTTGAGGCAGTGAAAACCAATATCTTGGGTGCACAAAATGTAATTGAAGCAGCAATAGACCATAATATAGAAAAAGTTATTGCGGTAAGTACAGACAAGGCAGTTAATCCTGTAAATTTATATGGAGCAACTAAAATGTGTATGGAAAAGCTCTTTGTTGCAGCTAATTCTTATGTAGGTGGCGCTAGGCAAACTCGTATGTCTTGCGCAAGATATGGTAATGTAGT
>JAMWCP010000024.1 GCA_023819665.1 Candidatus Omnitrophota bacterium | reverse complement strand
AAGGTATTAGATACTTAGGTGAAAAAATAAGAAAGAAGATCGGTAAAGCTGCTACAGGTACAGGAGGGAAATGATAGTTTCCCTATGGATAAAAATAAATTAAAAGAGATAAAAAGAAAAAGAAGACATTTGCGGGTAAAAAAGAAAATTTATGGAACAGGGGAAAGACCTCGATTATACGTACATCGTAGTCATAAAAACATGTATGCTCAAATTATCGATGATACTAAAGGGAGAGTATTGTTTTCTTTATCTACATTAAATAAAGAGATTAGAGAGAGAATTGTTTTTGGTGGAAATATTAAGTCAGCGGAGATATTAGGAGAAATATTAGCCCAGAAACTTAAAGAGAGATCTATTGATAAAGTTGTTTTTGATCGCGGCTCTTATCCTTATACAGGAAGGATAAAGGCATTTGCAGAAGGAGCTAGAAAGGGAGGGTTGATCTTTTAATGCGTTTAGATTTAGATATTGAAGAACAATCATCTTTAGTAGAAAAAGTTATTTATATTAACCGAATAACCAAAGTAACTAAAGGAGGTAAAAAACTTTCTTTTAGCGCTTTGGTGGTAGTAGGGGATGGTAAAGGTAAAGTAGGTTTTGCCTTAGGAAAGGCCAACGAAGTAGCAGAGGCTATCCGTAAGGCACTTACCAAAGCAAGGAAAGAGTTAATTAATATTAAATTAAAGGGTACTACTATTCCTTTTGAAGTTACCGCCAAATTTAAAGCATCTAAGATTATGTTAAAACCCGCCGGTGAAGGGACAGGAATAATTGCTTCCGGACCTGTAAGAGCAATATGTGAAGCAGCAGGAATTAAGGATATTCTTACTAAATCTCTTAATTCTAACAATCCTATAAATGTAGTAAAAGCAACTATAAAAGCATTGACTATTATAAATGATAAATTAAGTGTATATGAGGGTGATGAAGAAAAAAATCAATCTTAAAGAAAAATCTTCAGGGAAAATTCTTACTAACCGGAATAAAGGAGGGGAGTCTTTTTATTTGAATCTGGGAATTTTAAGTCCACCAAAAGGGGCAAGAAAGAGAAAGAAAATTGTGGGTAGAGGTCCTAGCTCCGGTCATGGAAAGACTTCTGGTCGAGGAGTAAAAGGGCAGACAAGCAGAGCGGGCAGGCATTTCTATATAGGTTTTGAAGGAGGAGGGGTTCCTTTAATCAGAAGATTGCCTAAAAGAGGATTTTCAAGAGATAAGTTAAAAAAGATTTATCAGATTGTCAATTTAAAACAGATTGCTTTATTAAAATATAGAGAGGTGGATCCTGCTTTATTAGAGGAAAATAATTTAATTAAAGATAAAGATAAACCTATTAAGATATTAGGGGATGGAGAGATTAATCATCCTATTACAGTTAAAGCTCATGCTTTTTCTAAAAGTGCTAAAGAAAAAATAGAAAAGATAGGAGGAAAAGTAGAGATAATTCATGCTTAAAACATTCGTAAATGTATTTAAAATAGAGGACCTAAAGAAAAAGATTATTGTTACAGCTTTGTTACTTGTAGTTTATCGGGTAGGGTGTTTTATCCCCACCCCAGGAATAAATGCTAAAGCGTTAGCAGAGTTCTTTAGACGTGTTACGACCACCTATGGGGGAACTATTTTTGGAATACTAAATATGTTCTCTGGTGGGGCGATGGAACGCTTAACAATTTTTGCTTTAGGAATCATGCCTTATATTTCCAGTTCTATTATTTTACAGTTGTTAACTGTAGTTATCCCTTCTTTAGAGAGACTTTCTAAGGAAGGGAAGGCAGGTTATGAGAAAATAAATCAGTACACCCGGTATGGAACAGTGATTCTCTCTTTAATTCAATCGTTTTTTATTGCCCTTTGGTTAGAGAATCCTGCTCATCTTGAAGGAATAAGAATTGTAAATAATCCCGGATGGAGTTTTAGAATTCTTACGATGTTGACTTTAACTACAGGGACAATATTCATTATGTGGTTAGGAGAACAGATTCAAGAGTTGGGGATAGGAAACGGGATCTCTTTGATTATTACTGCTGGTATTATCTCGCGCATTCCTACAGCGATTCATCAGCTTTTTGTTTTAGTTTCCCCTTTTAATTCCGCTTATAGGCAGATCGCACCTTTTACATTGTTGATTATGGCAATATTGTTGGTAGGTGTGGTTTTAACAGTAACCTTGATTACTCAAGCGCAGCGTAAGATTCCTGTTCAATATGCGCGTAGAATCGTGGGAAGAAGAATATATGGAGGACAATCAACCTACATTCCACTTAAAGTAGATACAGCGGGTGTGATTGCTATAATTTTTGCTCAATCTGTGATACTTTTCCCTGCTACATTGGGTTCTTTTGTACCTCATCCTCTATTTCAAAAATGGGCTCAATTAATGATGCGGGGGAATTTAGTCCATACACTTATATATGCAGTTCTTATTATTCTTTTTTGCTATTTTTACACTGCTATTGTATTTAATCCCTTAGAATTGGCAGAGAATATGAAAAAGTATGGAGGTTTTATTCCGGGTATTCGTCCCGGGAATCCGACAGCAGAATTTTTAAATTTTGTAATGACACGTATTACTTTAGCAGGTGCAATATTTATAGCTTTTATTGCTATTTTTCCCGACCTTATTATGGCTTGGTTAAAAGTGCCATATCTAGTTGCTTCTTTTTTTGGTGGGACAGGAATTCTGATTACAGTAGGAGTAATGTTAGACACTATAAAGCAGATTGAGTCGTATCTTTTGATCCATCACTATGAAGGTTTTTTGAAAAAAGGACAGATAAAAGGAAGGAGATGATGAGGATAGTTATTTTGGGACCACCCGGCGCAGGTAAAGGCACGCAGGCAAAATCTTTGGCAGAGAAGTTTAAACTTACACATATTTCTACGGGCGATCTATTAAGAGAAAATGTTAAAGAAAATACCGCCTTGGGATTAAAGGCTAAAGAGTTTATAGATAAAGGAGAACTTGTGCCTGATGAATTGGTAAATGAGATGGTAACAAAAAAGTTAAATTCGCTAAAAGATGGTTTTGTCTTAGATGGTTACCCTCGTAATTTATCTCAAGCTAAATTTCTGGATAGTTTATTAAAAGAGACTCGAAGGGATAGTTTTATTATTTACTTAGATACTTCTGAAAAGGTAGTGATAGAGAGGCTATCGGGAAGAAGAATTTGTAGTAATTGTCAGGCAATTTATCATATAAAGAATATGCCTCCTAAAAAAGATTCCCTATGCGATGTATGTAGAGGGACTCTTTATCAAAGGCCTGACGATACTGTAGAGATGATTAAGAAGAGACTGCAGGTTTATCTTAAAGAGACCCAGCCAATCTTGGATTATTACTCTGATAGGATTATGCGTATCTCGGCTGACGAGCCGAAAGAAATAGTTTTTAGGCAGATATTAGAAAATATAGAAAATGATCTTCATAAAAAATAAAGAAGAGATAATGATTATGCGTCGAGCAGGAAGGATGTTGGCAGAGATTGTTCAGTTTTTAAAAAGTAAAATAAAACCAAATATTTCTACTTATCAGATCGACGAGTATGCCTGTCAGCTTATGAAAGATTATGGAGTTATCCCAGCTTTTAAGGGGTATAGAGGGTTTCCTGCTCATATTTGCACATCTGTTAATGCAGAAGTTGTTCATGGGATTCCTAATAAAGAGTTGATTCTAAAAGAAGGAGATTTGATTAGTATAGACATAGGAATTGAATATAAAGGGTTTTATGTGGATAGCGCCTTTACTTTGTCTGTAGGAAAGATTGATAGAAACAAACAGAGGTTAATTGAAACGACTAAAGAAGCTCTCTACGAAGGGATTAAGAAAGCAAAAGCAGGGAATCTCCTTTCTGATATATCATTTGCAATTCAATCCTATGTGGAATCAAGAGGCTTTTCGGTGGTAAGAGATTTTACAGGTCATGGTATTGGAAAGGCTATTCATGAAGAGCCTCCTGTGCCTAATTTTGGTAGACCTCATAGAGGTCCTCTGCTAAAAGAAGGTATGGTTTTAGCAATAGAACCTATGGTGAATATGGGTGGATGGGAAGTAGAAATTATGGATAATGGATGGACTGCTATAACTAAAGATAGATTACCTTCGGCACATTTTGAACATACAGTAGCGATTACTGATAAAGAAGCAGAAATATTAACTAAGTAATCATAATTATGAAAGAAGAGTTAATACAAACCGAAGGTACAGTTATTGATACTTTACCTAATACAACTTTTAGAGTGAGATTAGATAGTGGACATGAAGTAATTGCTCATCTTTCAGGGAGATTACGTTTAAATTTTATAAAGATAATAAAAGGCGATAGGGTAAAGTTAGAGCTCTCGCCTTACGATTTAAGTAGAGGGAGAATTATTTATAGGATATAAACAACCAATATGAAAGTTAAGGCGTCGATAAAAAAAATTTGTGCTCAGTGTAGAATAATAAGAAGGAAAGGTTCTATTAGAGTAATATGTTCTAATCCTAAACATAAACAACGTCAAGGTTAAAAGGAGGGATATGCCTCGGATACTTGGTGTAGATATACCTAAGGAAAAAAGGATAGAGATAGCCCTTACTTATCTTTATGGCATAGGAAGAAGCTTATCCAATCGTATACTAGCTTTAACTAATATAAGTCCAGATAAGCGGGCGAAAGAATTAACCGAAGAAGAAATCTCTCGCCTTACCTCTACAATTCAAAAGATGGGTATAAAGGTAGAAGGAGATTTAAGGAGAGAACATTCTCAGAATATAAAACGATTAATCGACATAGGGTGCTGGAGAGGCTTGAGGCATAAACGAGGATTACCGGTGAGAGGTCAACGTACACGTACTAATGCCCGTACACGGAAGGGACCGCGGAAAACCTGGGTGGCGGTGGTAAAACCAGAGGCGAAGAAGTCTACTTCTTCACAGAAAAAATAATAAAGGAGAGCGTAAACTATGGCAATGAAAGGTAAGACTAAAAAGAAGAAAATAAGTAAGTTGGTTACAAGCGGCATAGCTCATATTCAGGCTACTTTTAATAATACTATTATTACTATTACAGATACAAAAGGTGATGTTTTGGTTTGGTCTTCACCGGGTGTGGTAGGGTATTCCGGTTCTAAAAAATCCACTCCTTTTGCTGCTCAGGTAGCTGCTTCTGATGCTGCCAAAAAAGCAAAAGAGATAGGGATAAATGAAGTGGTAGTCTATGTAAAAGGGCCCGGGGCAGGTAGAGAGTCAGCAATAAGAGCTCTTCAAGCTGCAGGTTTAACTGTAACAGCTATAAAAGATATTACTCCTATTCCTCACAATGGTTGTAGACCTAAGAAGAAGAGGAGGGTTTAATGGCTAGGTATATTGGAGCGCGTTGTCGTCTTTGCCGTAGAGAAGGCGAGAAATTATTTCTTAAAGGTTCAAAATGTAATACAGAGAAATGTCCTTTAGTAAGAAGGAATTATATCCCAGGACAGCATAGTCAGAAAAAAACAAAACTTTCTAATTATGGATTACAACTTAGAGAGAAACAGAAGGTGAAGAGGATGTATGGAATATTAGAAAGACAATTTAGACATTATTTTAACATTGCTCGCAAAGCAGGGGGAGTTACAGGAAAAGTACTTTTGCAACTTTTAGAAAGAAGATTGGATAATGTGATATTTAGACTGGGTTTAGCTACTTCGCGTGCACAGGCAAGACAGATAGTTAGACACAATTGGATATATGTAAATTCTCGACGAGTAAATATTCCTTCTTACTTGGTTAACAAAGGCGATACTATTGCATTAAAGACAAAAGAAAATGTAAAAAGAGCGATTGAAAATAATTTAGAGTTAACTAAAGAAAGAGAGATTCCTGGTTGGCTACAGTGGAATAAAGATACGTTTACAGCTAATGTTTTAAGATTACCTGATAGAGAAGATATTGTTCAGCCTATTAAAGAGCATTTAATTGTAGAGTTGTATTCTAAATAGAAGGGGTGAATTATGGGTATAAAATGGAGAGATTTTCAAATACCTAAAAGATTAGAGTGTGATGAATCTACTTATACAGATAACTACGGCAAATTCTTTGTCGCACCTTTAGAGAGGGGTTATGGAGTGACGCTGGGTAATTCTCTAAGGAGAGTCTTGTTGTCTTCTATAGAAGGAAGTGCGGTGACATGGATAAAGATAGAAGGGGTACATCACGAATTTTCTACTATACCCGGTGTTTTAGAGGATGTTCCTGAGATAATTCTTAATATAAAAAATCTAATAATCAGATCACATTCAAAAATTCCTAAAACGATATACATAAAAAAAGAAACTAAAGGAGAAATAAGAGCGGCAGATATAGTAACTGATGAAACATTGGAGATAATCAATCCTGATCTGTACATTGCTACTTTAACTAAAGATGTTAAGTTCTATATGGAGATGGAAGTAGCGCGAGGAAGAGGTTATGTTCCTGCAGAACTTAACAAAAAAGAGGAGCAATCAATAGATGTGATTCCTATAGATTCTATTTTTACTCCTGTTAAAAAAGTAAACTTTGATGTAGAGAATACTCGTGTAGGACAACGCACAGATTATGAAAAACTTATTTTGGAAATTTGGACTAATGGTGCAATAAATCCAAAGGATGCAATTATTTATGCAGGGAATATCTTGCAGCGCCATTTGGATATATTTGTTAATTTTGGCCAACTTCCTGAAGAAGAAATAGAAGAAGAGATAACTCCTGCAGAAGTTGCTCTGTATGAAAAATTGAGAGTTCCTATTTCAGAGTTGGAGCTTTCTGTACGTAGCTCTAACTGCTTGAGACAAGCAAATATAAAAATTATTGCTGATCTGGTAGTAAAAACTGAAGAGGAGATGCTGGCTTTAAAGAATTTTGGTAAAAAATCACTTGATGAGATAAAGACACTTTTAGCAGGAATGGGTTTGACTTTTGGTATGCAGATAGATCCCAATAAGTTAAAAAGAATATGAGACATAGAAAAAAAAGAGTACTTTTGAATAGATTTACTTCTTGGAGAAAGAGCACAATTATAGCTCTGGCAAGAAATTTACTTATTCACCAACGAATTATTACTACCAAGGCCAAAGCTAAAGCTGCTGCGCCTTTAGTAGAGAAACTTATCAGTTTAACAAAAAATGATTCTGTTTATCATCGACGCCGTGCGTATCAGATATTAGGAGATCGTACATTGGTAAATGGACTTTTTGAAAAAATAGCTCCTCTTTTTAAAAATCGAAGTAGTGGTTTTACTCGAATTCTTACCTATAGAAATCGCCGGGGTGATAGTGCTCAACTGGTTATTTTTGAACTTACTGAAAAGATAGAAAAACGAAAGAAAACTAAGAAAGAAGCACGGGAGATTAAAGAACCACCCCATCCTAAAGAAGAACTTCATGAAGGAAAACCACCGATAGTTAAGAAACCCACCAAAAAGTTTTTAGGAGGTTTAAGAGGAATATTTAAAAAAGAAAGAGATGCACTTTAATTCATAATTATATATGGCAAAAACAATTGTAGAGAAAATACTCAGCAAAAAGGCGGCTAGAGATTTAAAAGCAGGAGATTTTGCTGTTTGTAAGATTGATTTTGCCTTTGGACAAGATGGCACGTCAAATTTGATTATAGATAAGATAAATGAGCTTAAAATAAGAAAAATAAAAATTCCCTTCTGTATGGTTATTGATCATAGTTCTCCTGCGGCTAATGAGGCAATTGCGCGGGTTCACAAAAAGATGCGTCAATTCTGTTTAAAATTTAAAGGTATGCTTTTTGATATAGGGTGCGGTATATGTCATCAGGTAATACCTGAAGCTGGGATAGTTAAACCGGGGGATGTAATAGTAGGAGCGGATTCTCATACCTCCACTTATGGAGCCTTGGGTGCTTTTTCGGTAGGAATGGGTTCAACAGATGTGGCAGTAAGTATGGCTTGTGGCAAAAATTGGTTTAAAGTTCCTTCTACTTTAAAAATTATTATAAAAGGTAATATACCTAAAGGAATATACGCTAAAGATATAATTCTGTATATAATCCAGGATATGAAATCCGACGGAGCTAATTATAAAGCAATAGAATTTTATGGCCATACTTTAAAATATATCAATATGGATGGTAGATTTACTATCTGCAATATGGTAGTAGAAATGGGAGCCAAATGTGGTTTTATGCCTATAGATAAAATAACATTGGATTGGTTTAAGTTATTTTTACCTAAGAATTATAAATTTGAATTTCTTAAGGCTGATGAGGATGCTCATTATGAAATAGTTAAGGAGTATAATATAGAAAAATTGACTCCTTTGGTTTCCTGTCCTCATAGTGTGGATAGCGTGGTTGCAGTGAGTGAAATTAAAAATGTAAAGATAAACGAGGCATTTTTAGGAACGTGCACTAATGGAAGATTATCAGATTTGAAAGTAGCAGCTCAAATTTTAAAAAATAAAAAGATAAAAAAAGGGGTAAAGTTTATAGTCGCTCCCGCTTCAAAGAAGATTTTTTTGGATGCTTTAAACTTAGGATTAATAGATATATTTGTAAAAGCAGGGGGGGTGGTGATTTCTCCCGGATGTGGTCCTTGTGTAGGTAGCCACGCTGGTATTCCTGCTGATAATGAAATAGTGATTTCTACTGCCAATCGTAATTTTAAGGGTAGGATGGGTAATCCTAATTCTCAAATTTATCTAGCTTCTCCTGCTACTGTAGTAGCTTCGGCTATCTCCGGCAAGATCACGGATCCTCGCATATACTTATAAAGAGGAGGTAAAAAATGGATTTAAAAGAACTCTTGTCTTTATGTATTAAAGAACAGGCTTCCGATTTACATCTTACAGAGAGTGAGCCGCCTATTCTGAGGATAGATGGTAAGCTTATACGTACAGATTATCCTATTTTAACCAGAGAAGATACTAAAAGATTAATTTATAGTATACTTACGGCTGTACAAAAAGAGACTTTTGAAAGAGATAGGGAGTTAGATTTTTCACTTGCTTTGGTAGGTATGGATAGATTTCGTGTGAATGTACATCTGCAGAAAGGCTCTGTAGAAGCAGCCTTTAGAAGAGTTCCTTTGAGAATACCTTCTTTAGAAGAATTAGGGTTACCTCCTATTGTTAAAGAATTAGCGCGCAAACCTAATGGATTGGTGTTAGTTACCGGTCCTACCGGGATGGGTAAAACAACCACTTTAGCTGCCATGATCGATTTGATTAATACGGAAAGAGAATGTCTTGTTGTGTGTATCGAAGATCCTATAGAGTTCATTCATAAAAACAAAAAAAGTATAATTAAACAACGAGAGGTTTATTCAGATACAAATTCTTTTGCTGAGGCGTTAAAGCGAGTATTACGTCAAGATCCTAATGTAATTGTGGTAGGTGAAATGCGCGATTTAGAGACAATTTCTACTGCCTTAACTGCTGCCGAAACAGGACATTTGGTATTAGCCACACTACATACTCCTGATGCGCCTCAGACAATTGAAAGAATAATAGATGTTTTTCCTCCTTATCAACAACAACAAGTGAGATTACAGTTGGCTGATTCTCTGCAGGCGGTGATTTCCCAGTTGCTCCTTCCTTCAATTGCCGGTAAAGGAAGGGTTTTGGCTACGGAAGTTATGGTAGCTACCAGTGGTATCCGTAATCTTATTAGAGAACAGGAGATCGAGCAAATCCCCACGCTTATTCAAACAGGGGCTCAGTATGGAATGAAAACTATGGATAAATCATTAAAAGAATTATACCAACAAGGACGCATTTCCTTAGATGTTGCTTTATCTAAAACAAAACATCCGGAAGAGTTTGAACGTTTATGATTATAAGAGGTAAAGCATTAAAACTCGGTGATAATATAAATACTGATTTTATTATTGCAGGTAGATATAAATTCTCTATTACGGATATAAAAGAGTTAGCCAAACATATAATGGAGGATATAGACCCTAACTTTTATAAAAAAATAGAGTATAAAAAATCCATTATTGTGGCAGGTAATAACTTTGGTTTAGGCTCATCACGTGAACAGGCTCCTTTGGTAATAAAAGAGGCGGGTATTGTGGCAGTGGTAGCAAAAAGTTTTGCCCGTATATTCTATCGTAACAGTTTCAATATAGGTTTACCTCTAATAGAAATGGATACCTCTAAAGTTGAAGAAAACGATCTGTTGGTTATAGATTTAGAGAAAGGTAGATTTAAAGATATTACCAAGAATTTTGAATCTGAAATACCTCCCCTTCCTCTGTTTATGTGTAACTTTATTAAAGAAAACGGCTTAATAAATTATATCAAGAAATACAAAGATCTAAAGATCTGTTAAAGATGAAACACCGAGTGACTCTTATTCCAGGTGATGGTATAGGTCCAGAAGTAGTTTCTCAAGCAGTGAGATGTATTGAAGCAACAGGTGTAGATATTGAATGGGATGTAGTTACGGCGGGAGAAGAAGCATTAAAAAAATATAATGAACTTCTACCTAAAGAGACCATATCTTCTATTAGAGAGAATAAGGTAGCATTAAAAGGGCCCTTGACTACTCCTATCGGTGAGGGATTTTATTCCATTAATGTTACTTTAAGACAAATATTTAATTTGTATGCGTGTGTAAGACCTACAAAGTTATATCCTGGAATAAAAGCCTTTTTTAAGGATGTAGATATTATAGTAATAAGAGAAAATACTGAAGATTTATACGCAGGAATTGAATTTAAGGCGGACACGATTCCCCAGAAGGAACTTCTGAGATTCATAAGTAAGTATACACAGAAAGAACTCCCATCGGATACCAGTTTCTCTATAAAACCTATTTCTGGTTTTGCTAGTGAAAGAGTTATTCGTTTTGCTTTTGAATATGCTTTAAAATTAAAAAGAAAGAAAGTAACGTGCGTACATAAAGCAAATATTATGAAATTTACTGATGGTTTGTTTTTAGATACATTTCGCAAAATTTCTTCAGAATACAAAGATAAAATAATTGCCGAAGAGATGATTGTAGATAATATGGCGATGCATTTAGTACAAAGACCCCAGGATTATGACGTGTTAGTACTTCCTAATCTTTATGGAGATATAATTTCTGATCTGTGCGCAGGTCTTGTGGGAGGATTAGGTGTTGCGCCCGGAGCAAATTTTGGTGATGGAATGGCTATATTTGAACCTGTGCATGGTTCTGCTCCCAAATACGCTGGTAAAAATAAAGCAAATCCGACTGCTATGATTTTAAGTGGAGTAATGATGTTGAGGTATCTTAAAGAGGATATTTATGCAGATAAATTAGAGGAAGCGGTCAGAACTGTATTAAAAGAGAATAGATTTGTTACCTACGACCTTAAACTCAATCGTGATGATCCGACCGCAGTAGGTACCAAAGAGATGGCAGATGCTATTATCTCCCATATAAAATGAAGATTGCTATCATTGGTACAGGTAATGTAGGAGGAACTTTGGCATTAGAGCTTTTAGGGTTAGGTATAGAGCAACTACTGCTTATAGATACAATCCCCAACTTGGCAGAGGCAAAAGCGTTAGATTTGGAAGATGCGTTAGCGGTACATAGATACAATCGTTGTGTAAATATAAGAGGTAGTCAGAATATTGAAGATGTGGTTAACTCAAATATAGTGATAATTACGGCGGGATTTTCTCGTAGAGCCGGTATGACTAGAGAAGAACTTCTTAAAAAGAACGCTCTGATTGTAAAGGAGATATCCTTAAAGATTAAACCGTTATGCCCTCAGGCAATAATTTTAGTGGTGACCAATCCTGTGGATATAATTACTTATTTAGTATTAAAAACAATCAATTTTTCTCGCCAAAGAGTTTTAGGGATCGGTACTAATTTAGATGCCGCAAGATTTGCTAATCTTATAAGCAGACAGTTAAATATAGCCTGTTCTGATATTGAAACATTGGTAATTGGTGCGCATGGAGAGACAATGCTACCTTTAGAGCGTTTTACCGCCATAAGAAACTTACCCTTAAATAACTTTATCGATGATAAGAACATAAAAAAAATATTAGAAGAGACTGTAAATAGAGGTACAAAAATAGTTTCACGTTACAGTACAGGTAGTGCTTACTTTGGTCCAGCGGTAGCCATAGCAAGAGTAATTAGGGCTATTATTAATGATGAACATATTAAATTAGGAGTATCTGCTTATCTGGATGGTGAATACGGAAGTAAAGATATATGTATCGGCGTGCCTTGTATTTTAGGAAAAGTAGGTATAGAAAATATAGTGGAGCTTAAGTTGAATTCTTATGAGACAGAATTTTTTCTTAAATCTATAGATTCTATAAATCAACAGAAAGAAATTCTTAAAAGAGATGGAATATTATGATTTAATAGTTATTGGAGCAGGTTGGGGAGGGATAAATGCTTCTTTAAGAGCAGCGGATTTAGGGCTAAGCGTAGCTCTCATTGAAGAAGATCTTGTAGGGGGGACATGTCTTAATTACGGCTGCATTCCTACTAAATATTTTTCTTTTTATACGAAGCTTTATCATAAATCTAAAAGCATTTTAAAATCATTATCCGCTGTAGATTTTAAAGAATTGAGAGACAAAAAAAATATCTTAATAGAGAGATTGCGTAATAATTTAAGTAGTCTCATCAGAAACAAGAATATTAATTATATAAATTCTAAAGCAACCTTTAAATCCCACTTTGAAATAGACATAGGAAATTCTAAAATAGGAGCGGAAAATATTATAATTGCCACCGGTTCACAGCCAAAAGAATTAGATTTTTTAAAATTTGATAAAAAGAGAATCGTTTCTACTAAAGAGATATTGGAATTAGAAAGATTACCTTCTTCTATATTGGTTGTAGGAGCCGGTATAATTGGTTGTGAATTTGCTTGTTTATTTAATCTTGTAGGGGTGGATGTGACTTTGGTAGAGATTTCATCGCACATTTTGCCTCAGTTGGACAGCGAAATTTCTCAACGTCTTACCGCGGTATTTAAAAAAAGAGGAATTAATATTCATACCTCCACAGAATTAAGCGATATGAATATTTCAGATTATGAGCTTATTCTAGTAAGTATTGGAAGGGTTCCTAATACTGTAGAATTAGGCTTAAATAATACTGATATAAATATAGAAGATGGCAGGATAGTGACTGATGAGTATCTCCAAACAAATGTTCCCCATATCTATGCTATTGGAGATTGTACTAATAGAATAATGTTGGCTCATCTTGCATCTTATCAGGGTTGGCAATTAATTGATAATATTATTTTTACTCAAAAAAGAAAGAAGATCAATCCAGGTTTTCTTCCTTCTTGTGTATTTACTTATCCCGAAGTGGCTTGGGTAGGTATAACAGAAGATGAGGCAAAAGATAAAAACTTATCTATTAAGGTTAATAGATTTGATTTTTTAGGCTTGGGTATGAGTCATATATTAGAAGAAACAGAAGGGATGATCAAAATAATTTCAGATAAAGAAACCCAAAGAATTTTAGGAGCTTCTATAATTGGACCGTTGGCTACAGAGATAATTGGTATTTTAACGTTAGCGATAAATACTCAGCTAGATTTACGCGCTCTTAGAGATACTATTTTTGCTCATCCAACCGTTTCAGAATGTATTACGGAGATGCTCAAGAAGGGATGAAGTAATGCTGTTGAGACTATCCGGGTTAAAGTATCAAATTTTTGATTTAGGAAGGATTGATTTTATACATGCATGGAATTTTCAAAAAGAAATATTTTTAAAAGCCAAAATGCATTTAATAGATTCAGCAATAGTTCTTTGTGAGCACGATCCGGTAATTACTATTGGTAGGGGCGGCAGCAAAAAAGAAATATTAGCCTCTTGTCAAGAGCTAAATAAGATGAACATAAAGATTCTGTATGCAGACCGCGGAGGTAAAACTACTTATCATGGACCAGGACAGCTGGTTGTTTATTTTATTTTTAATCTTAATTATTTTCGAAAAGATCTTCATTATTTTTTACGATGGTTAGAAAAGTTAGGCATTTCATTTTTGAATAAATTTAATCTAAAGGCAAATTCTAAAGCAGGATTGAGTGGTATATGGATAGATAATAAAAAGATCGCTTCTATAGGAATTTGTGTAAAGAATTGGATAACTTATCATGGGATGAGCATAAACGTAAAAAAAGATGTATTAGATAATTTTTACTTCATTCGTCCTTGTGGTATGGATATAGAGATGACTTCTATAGAAAGCATATTAGGTCAGGATGTTTTGTTTTCTTATGCGAAAAGACTATTTTTATCGTCTTTTAAGGAGGAGATATATGGTTAAAGTAATTTTACCCGAATTAGGGGAAGGTATAGAAAGAGCTACTATTTCTTATTGGTATTATCAAGAAGGACAAAAAGTTAATAAAGATAATGATTTGGTAGAATTGGTTACTGATAAAGCGACCTTTAATCTACCAGCTCCTTGCTCAGGAATTTTGTCTCAAATTATCTTTAAAGAAGGTCAAACTGTTAATATTGGAGAGGTTTTGGCCTTAATAGAAGAAGAGTAAGTTGAATAACTTGCAATAAAAACTTGACAAATTTTTATTTTTATTTATAATTAGCACTCTAGATAAAAAGTGCTAATTATAAACTTAAGAGGAGGTGAAATGATGGATATACAGCCGTTGGGAGATCGGGTAGTGATAAAACCTATGGAAGCAGAAAGTAAAACAAAGGCGGGAATTGTGCTTCCTGACACGGCCAAAGAGAAGCCTCAGGAAGGTAAGATAATAGCCGTAGGTAAAGGGAGGATACTGGAGAATGGTACCCTTCAGCCATTAGAGGTAAAAGTAGGAGATAAGGTTTTGTATAGTAAATATGCAGGTACTGAAGTGACTACTAAAGAAGGGGAAGAGTTTTTGATTATTAAAGAGGAAGATATTTTAGCAATTATAAAATAACAAAAGGAGGAATTATGGCTAAGCAGTTAACATTCAATGAGGATGCAAGACGTAAGATTTTGGAAGGAATAATGTTACTTTCTTCCGCCGTGAAAGTCACTCTGGGTCCTAAAGGAAGAAATGTAGTATTGGATAAGAAATTTGGTTCTCCTACTATTACTAAAGATGGTGTTACTGTTGCTAAAGAGATAGAGTTAGAAGATCCTTATCTTAATATGGGTGCCCAGATGGTAAAAGAGGTAGCCGAGAAGACCTCTGATACCGCCGGCGATGGTACTACTACTGCTACTATATTGGCTGAGGCAATCTATCGAGAAGGATTAAAGAATGTTACTGCCGGCGCTAATCCCATGGAAATAAAAAGGGGGATTGAAAAAGCAGTAGAGAAAGTAGTAGAAGAGTTAAAAAAGTTATCCACTCCTATTAAAGATAAAAAAGAAGTTGCTCAGGTAGCAGCTATTGCTGCTAACTGTGATCTGGCGATAGGAGAACTAATCGCCGATGCCATGGAGAAAGTGGGGAAAGACGGAGTAATTACGGTAGAAGAGGCAAAGTCCATGCAGACCTCCCTGGAAGTTGTAGAAGGAATGCAGTTTGATCAGGGATACCTCTCCCCCTACTTTGTTACAGATGCGGAAAGGATGG
>JAMWCP010000023.1 GCA_023819665.1 Candidatus Omnitrophota bacterium | reverse complement strand
ACCAAAAAAATGAAATAGCGGTAATATTACAATAACGCTCAATATAAAATTTATCAAATTTGCCAAAACTATAGAGAGAGGAATGATTTCGCGAGGAAAATATATTTTTTTAATAAGACTGCTGTTCTCTTGAATCGATAAAACAGAATTAGATATCGAAATACTAAAAAAATTCCAGGGGAATATAGCAGTGGTTATATATACAAAGAACGGATAACCCTTAATTTCAATTTTAAGAAAATATGAAAAAATAATCTTAAATATAATAATTATACACAAAGGCATAAACAAAGCCCACAAAAAACCTAATATTGGAAATTTATATCTTACTTTTATTTCTTTTAAAGCAAGTCTTAATAAAAGTTCGTGATCATTTATAATTAATTTAATGCGTCTAATTAAATCAAGCATAGTTATTTAATATCCTTTCGGTGATTAACTTACCTTCTAAAATACAATCTTCTATTGTAGAATATCTCCAACCACCATAACGACCAATAGAGTAAATATTATGGTACCGAAGAAATCTAAAAATTTTATCTAAAATTTTCTCGCGTTCGAATGTATATACCACATAAGCATATTTAATCTTATTAGCATCCATTGCTACAATATCTTTTTTGTTTTTGATTATCTTTATTCTTTTTAAATCATTAATTATTCTCGAAATAAGCCTTTGTTCTTCTATCTCTCTAAATCCAGGATAGGATACTTCGATATATAAAGAGCTCATATCTTCAGGAACTACGTGCTTAGAAAGATTACAAGGAAATCCTATTCTAAAGAATACGTATTTATTTTCAGGAAAATATAGCCAGTGCTGTTTAAAAATAATATCTCTTTTAATCCCTAAGTTAAGATTAAATACAGATGTCCATTTAAGCTTTTTAGAAAGCAAAGATACTTCATAATTAACGCCTTCAATTAAATTAAGAAGTTCTACGAGGGGAATAGTAGAAATAAGATAATCGTATTTTCTGACTAAACCATTTTTAAAATAAACTTTTTTATTTTTAGGTTCTATCTTTATCGCCTCGGAAAATGTGTTGATATTTTTGAACAAAATACTAAAAGCAGAAATCAAACTTTCTATACCATTTTTTTTCGGATACCAAAATACTCTATTATAGCCAATATAATCTTTATTTTTTTCTATCGCTCCTTTTATTAAATCTTCTGTATTTATTTTTGGTATATAACTATTCACCCAACTACAACTCATTTTCTTTAAAGAAAATCTCCATAGTTTTTGATTATAAGGAATCATAAAGTATTTAGCAAGTCCATCACCAAAAGTGTTATATATCCAGTTTAAAAATGAAATACTGTTATTATTAAGATAGAAATTGTCCGTTTTTAAAAAACCGAGTAGGCATTTGGACAAAATAGGATAGGGTAAAGCCCAAAGATTCGTTTGAAAAGGATAAGGAATGATTCTTTTATAACAAAATATACCTGCATTTCTTATATGTTTTATAAGATTACCTACTAACAAACTTTTTACAAGTTTTGATACGTAACTCGTCTTAAAATGCAACAGATGTCCAGCATAATCAAAAGTAAAACCATTGATATTTTTTGAACGACATAACCCTCCTACCTTCCCCTCTTTTTCAAAAATCTCTGTATCAATATGGTATTTCCTAAAATGATAAGCGGTACTTAAACCTGTAAGTCCAGCGCCTAAAATTATAATTTTTTTCTTAAACATTAGATGTTTTTAATATTTTTATTGTAAAAACAGAAACGATTATTATTGAAAAAATAACAACCGCACCGCTCAACCAACCTGAAAGTTGGCTTATCAATATACCACAGACACAGAAAAATAAAGTAAATAAAAAAAGGTATCCAACAGCTTTTTTTAAAGTATATCCCTGATTTAAAAGCCTTAAAATTAGATGATCTTCACTTTTCTTAAAAATCGATCTTTTATTCTTTAAACGCATAACTATAAGAAAAGAAGTATCATAGATAGGAAAACCCAATATGAAAATTGGACTTAAAAGCGCAAATTTTCTGTCTAAAGAGGCGTAACTTATTAGTATTGCCAAGATAGCCAAAATAAATCCTAAGAAATGACTACCACAATTTCCTAAATATATACGCGCAGGAGGTAAATTATACACAAGAAAACTTAAAAGCGTTCCCAATAGAGATAAAGTTATAATTATAGCTTTTGGTTCATTGTTTAAAATAGATATAATTAAGAAAGATATAACTATAAGAAAACCTACTCCGCCTGACAATCCATCTACTATATCTAAGTGATTAAAAGCATTTGTTATTCCAATAACCCATAAAAAAGTAATTAAAAGATTAATCGTCCCTCCAATGCCAACGATCTGTGTTCTTATCTTAAAAATTATTAATATTGAGGTAGCAATAATTTGAACCAAAAATTTATTAAAAATGGTTAATTCTCTAAGATCATCATATATGCCGGTAAAAAGCATAAATAGGGAAGCAAAAATAATAACCCATATATCTTTATTTAACTTATCGAAGAGAGAAAACCCTAAAATTAAAGTAATAATGAATGTCAACGTAATGCTCATACCCCCTACTACCGGAATACCTTTAGAGAGCAACCTTGAGAATCTCCTTGATAATTTTTTAAATACAGAAATAAAAAAGAAACCGGTGAGCATAGACCATATAAAAAGATAAATATAAATTTTATAAATAGAAATCATTTTTATTATTTATCCTATTAGAAGAATAAAGAAATCCGGTTCTCACCGAGAATAGACTCGATATCTTGAATTAAATCATGACTTGGCTCAACGAATAAATCTTCTCCAACAATTAATTGTAGCTTTCTTTTGGAAGATGAGCCAAAGTATAAATAGATAGGCACTTTACCCGGTGACATCTGAAGACGCTGTTTAAGATTGAAAAACAAATCTTCTTTTATTCCAGAGATATCAAGTTTTATTGCATTAATCAAACTATAAAGTTTATCAATAACAATTATATCTTGTGCAATAATTTTGGGATTATCTTCCTTTAAAGTTAGTCTCCCTTTTACCAATACTACATTATTTGGTTGTATATCTTTATACACTTGCTTGAAGATGTCAGGAAAAACTAGAACCTCTATCGCTCCTCCTAAATCTTCTAATCTTAATATAGCCATCTTTTCTTCCTTATTACGAGTAAGCGTCTGTTTTACCTTAATTATCAACCCTATCATACTGACTAAATCAGCCTCTTTATAACTACTTAATTCATTAATATTAAATTTAGAAAAAAGTTTAATCTCCTTAACAAAACGATTCAATGGATGACCACTAATATAAACTCCTAACATCTCCTTTTCAAAAGCAAGTAACTGTGATTGTGGCCATTCTTTCGTAGAAGGGATTTTCTTTAATTCTATTCTTTGAAAGCCTGCATTATTTGCTATTTCAAAAAATGAGATTTGTCCTTTAATTCTCTCTCGTTGTGCTCGACCATTATTTGAAAGTGCATCATCTAGCATAACCATCATCTGGGCACGAAACAATCCAAAAGAATCAAATGCGCCTGCTTTTATAAGACTCTCAATTACCTTTCGATTTACAACCCTTGAATCAACATTTTGACAAAAATCTTCAAAGGAATTAAATCTATTTTTAATATTACGTATTTTAATTATAGACTCAACAGCAGAACTGCCTACATTCTTTATAGCCAGGAGTCCAAAACGAATAGTTCTATCATCTACTATCTGAAATTCAGCTAAACTCTCATTTATATCGGGAGGTAAAATTCTTATTCCCATACGATTTGCTTCATTAATATACTCTACAATTTTATCAGGGTTATCCTTCTCTGAATTCAAAAGGGCATTCATAAATTCTATAGGATAATTTGCCTTAAGGTATGCTGTGCGATAGGAAATCATAGCATAAGCAGCACTATGGCTCTTATTAAATCCATAACGAGCAAAGTGTTCTATAAGATCAAATATTCTATTAGCTATATTTTCGCTTATATTATTTTTCTTACATCCTAAAATAAAATTCTTTCTCTGTTCTTCCATTACCTCGGGTATCTTCTTACTCATTGCTCTACGTAAAACATCAGCTTGGCTCAAAGTAAAACCTCCCAATTCCGAAACTATCTGCATTACTTGTTCTTGATAAACTAAAATACCGTATGTTTCTTTTAAAATAGGCTCTAGTTTTTTATGTTCATATTTTATAGAACCCGGATTATGCCGGCGTTCAATAAAATCCTGAAGCATTCCTGAACCCATCGGACCCGGACGATAAAGTGCTAATAGTGCAATGAGATCTTCTATCCTATCAGGTATAAGTCTCTTCAATAACTCTCGCATTCCTGAACTCTCTAATTGAAAGATACCTATAGTCTGACCCGCACTTAAAAGTTTAAAAGTTAAGGCATCATCAAGAGGTACTTGATCTATTTTTATAGATAAACCTCTTCTCTTTTCGATTGATTTTAATGTTTGATCGATAACAGTAAGAGTTCTTAAACCTAAAAAATCCACTTTTAAAAGCCCGGTTTTCTCTAAAGCCTGCATACTGTAACCTGTGGAAATTTTACCATCACTAGTTTTAAATAATGGCATATATTCCGTAAGTTGATTATCGGCGATAACTACTCCTGCAGCATGAATTGAAGCATGTCGATTGAGTCCTTCGAGATCCATAGCAATATCAATTAATTTAGTAATGCGGGGATCATTACTGTATAAATTTTTTAATTCCGGCTCAATTTCTAATGCTTCCTTCAATGTTATATCTGGATCCGCAGGAATCAATTTAGCAATGCGATCAACTTCACTATACGACATCCCCATAACTCTACCTACATCCCGAATTACCGCTCTTGCCTGCATAGTACCAAAAGTAATAATTTGGGCTACATTATTCTCCCCATATTTTTTACGTACATAATCAATAACTTCTTGACGTCTTTCGTAACAAAAATCTATATCGATGTCAGGTAAACCACGGCGTTCATGATTAAGAAATCTTTCAAAAAGAAGCCCATATTTTAAAGGATCTATATCTGTAATACCTAAAAGATAACTCACAAGACTCCCTGCAGCACTCCCTCTACCCGGCCCAACCGGAATACCTTGTTCTTTAGCATAATGTATAAAATCCCAAACAATCAAAAAATAACTCGAAAACCCCATTTTCTCAATCACTTTCAATTCATATTCTAATCGATTCTTTATCTCTTCAGAAGGGTCTTTGTATCTTCTACTTAATCCTTCCAAGCAAAGCTCTCTTAATAGTTCTATTTTTGTTTTACCGTCTGGTACCTCATAAGGAGGCAAATGTATCTTAGAAAAATCTAATTCTAAATTACAACGCGAAGCAATTTCTAGAGTATTACTGATTGCCTCAGGAATATCTTTGAATAACTCTTTCATCTGCTGCGGACTTTTAAAATAAAATTCATTCGTTTGAAACCTTAAGCGCTCTGGATCGCTCAAATTAGTCTGAGTTTGAATACATAAGAGGATCTCATGAGCAAATGCCTTATCCTGGGTAATATAATGCACATCATTTGTCGCTACTAAGGGGATACCTAACTGTTTAGAAATCTCTATTAATCTTTTATTAACTATCTTCTGTTCAGGGATAAGATTCTCTTGAAGCTCTAAGAAAAAATTTTCCTTCCCTAAGATACATCTAAAATCATCGGCGACTTTTAAGGCATCGTTAAAACGGTTTTGTTGTAAAAGAACAGGGATTTCACCTTTAAGACAGGAAGATAATCCAATCAATCCTTTAGAATATTTACTAAGAATTTCTTTATCTATGCGAGGACGATAATAAAATCCCTCCAAATAACCTATAGAAACAAGGCGCATAAGATTTTTATATCCTTCTTCATCGCGTACTAAAAGAACAAAATGATACGAGGCTTCGTCGATACCATTACCTAACTTATCAAATCGGCTACTCGGCGCAATATAAACTTCACAACCAATTATAGGTTTTATCCCTGCTCTCTGGACATCTATATAAAATTCAATTGCCCCAAACATATTACCGTGGTCGGTTATACATAATGAATCCATTTTGTATTTATGGGCTAATTGAATAATTTCAGGAATTCTGCAGGCTCCATCTAGAAGACTGTATTGCGTATGTAGATGTAGATGGACAAATTCAGAATGTAGCATACTTATTATTCCCATTCAATAGTAGCCGGAGGCTTAGTAGTGATATCGTATACTACACGATTTATACCTTTAACCTCACCAATAATACGACTGGAGATCCTTTGTAATACTTCGTAAGGTAATCTTGCCCAATCAGCAGTCATACCATCTTTACTTTCTACACAACGAATAGCTATCACATATTCATAGGTACGTCTATCTCCCATCACCCCTACTGTCTTTATGGGTAAAAGTATCGCGAATGTTTGCCACATCTGTTCATACAGATTTGCCTTGGTAATCTCTTCAATCAAACGTTCATCTGCCTCTCTTAATATTCTAAGTCTCTCTTCGGTTACTTCTCCTATAATTCTAATAGCTAATCCTGGCCCAGGAAAAGGTTGACGCCAAATTAACTCCTGCGGAAAATCTAACTGACAAGCCAATTCTCTTACTTCGTCTTTAAATAACTCTTTTAATGGTTCAATCAATTTTAACTTCATATTTAAAGGTATCCCACCAACATTATGATGACTTTTTATACAACTTGAAGGGCCACTAGTAGGTAAGCCAGATTCAATTACATCGGGATAAAGCGTTCCCTGAGCTAAAAACTCCACCCCCCTAAACTTTCTGGCCTCATCTTCAAATATTTTAATAAATTCTTCTCCAATAACTTTGCGTTTCTCTTCAGGATCAGTTACTCTTTTTAATTTCTGAAGAAAAATTTTACTACGATCTATATATTTCAAATTTATTTTAAAGTTCTTTGTAAAAAAAGTTCGCACTTGGCGTCCTTCATTCTTACGAAGCAATCCGTTATCAATAAAAATACATCTTAAATTCTTGCCTATTGCCTTATGAACTATTACTGCGCAAACCGAAGAATCTATCCCGCCGCTCAATCCTAATATAACCTTCTTTTTACCTACCGTTTTTCTTATATCCTCAACACTTTCTTTAATAAAAGACTGCATAGTCCAAGATGGATAACATCTACATATCCTGAATAAAAAATTAGCAATAATCTGAGTTCCTTTAGAAGTATGGGAAACCTCAGGATGGAACTGAACACCATATATTTTCTTACTTGGACAAGATATAGCGGCAATTATATTATTTAAAGTGTGCGCACTTATTTTAAATCCTTTGGGAACTTTAACCACGCTATCTCCGTGGCTCATCCAACATGTAAAGTTTCCCGGCAATTGATAAAAAATATCCTGTATGTCATCTACAAAAACTTCTGTTCTCCCGTATTCTCGTTGTTTGATCTGTTTTACTTTACCCCCAAAAAATTGAGTAATTACTTGCATACCATAACATATACCCAAGATAGGAATGCCTAATTTAAATATAGCCTTATCGGGCAGAGGAGTATTTCTTTCGTATATCGAATCCGGTCCACCTGAAAGAATTATGCCTTTGCAAGAAAATGATTTAATTTCTTTAATAGATATATTAAAAGGAACGATCTTGCTGAAGACATGCTGTTCTCTAACTCTACGGGCAATAAGTTGTGTGTACTGGGAACCAAAATCTAAAACAAGAATCGTATCTGAGGTTTTCATATTCTAATTATTTACCCATTCCGACACGCTGGATAACTTGAAATATCTTTCCTTCGGTTTGAATAGAAGGGGCAATAATAATTTCTACATCGTGCATCTCTTTTATATTCCTCGCTCCTAAACATCCCATAGAGGTAGCAAGAGCACCCATAAGATTCTGCGAACCATCGTCAACCTTTGCTGGACCAAAAAGTATTTCTTCTAAAGTACCACTCGTTCCTACGTATATGCGTGTTCCGCGCGGAAGATTTATATGAGAGGTAGCCATACCCCAATGATAACCTTTACCGGGGGCTTCCTTGGCACGAGCAAAAGCCGACCCCACCATTACTGCATCAGCTCCACAGGCAAATGCCTTGCAGATATCTCCTGCAGTACGCATTCCTCCATCAGTAATAATAGGGATATAACGGTGGGTACGTTTAAAATAAAAATCTCTTGCTGCAGAAGCATCAATAGTAGCAGTCACTTGAGGTACTCCTATTCCCAAAACACCCCGGGTAGTACAGGCAGCTCCCGGCCCAATACCTACCAAAATCCCTTTTACTCCTGTTTGCATTAATTCTAAAGTCATATCGTAAGTTACACAGTTACCTACAATTACAGGAACTTTTAGAGATTTACAAAATTTATAAAGATCCAAACTCTTATATTCTTTTGAAATATGTCTTACCGAAGTTACCGTAGACTGGACTACAAATATATCCACTCCTGCTTCTTGAGCAATTTGACTAAACCTTTCTGCATTTTGGGGAATACAACTAGCCACTGCAGTTACATTAGCTTTCTTTATCTGTTCAATTCTCTTAGCAATAAGTTTTTCTTTTACTGGTTTTGTATATATACGTTGAATCAACTCTGTGACGCGTCGAGCATCTGCCTTAGTGATAGCCATAATTGGATCTTGTGGATCTTCATAGCGAGTTTGAATGCCATCTAGGTTTAAAACTGCAATCCCTCCCAATCTTCCCATTTTAATAGCAAAATTTACATCTACCACTCCATCCATTGCTGAAGCAAGAATGGGCACCTGGAATTTTTTATTATTAAAAATAAAAGATGTATCTACTTCATTCGGATTAATTGTAATAGTACCAGGTACCAACGCTATTTCATCAAAACCATAACATCTACGCGCACGTCTTTCCTTACCTATCCATTCTCCCATAATATTTCATATCTTATTATTTATTAATCACTTACACACAAATAATATATTTTATTGTTTAAAGATTAAAAAATTTTAACGCAATAAGTAAATTTTGTCAATATAAAAATATATTATATTAATCAAGCCGATATTATCCAGACTCATTAATAAATCTCAAAGTATAAACTTTCTCTTTACAAATAGGTTTATCTAATATTTACCATCGGGGGAGTGGGATTTGAACCCACGACCTCAGCGTCCCGAACGCTGCGCTCTAAACCAAACTGAGCCATCCCCCGTTTATCTATTTAATAATTCTTTAAATTTTAAAGCATTCTTTACGGCAAAACCAAAGGCATCATTATTAAAAAAACTGTATATATCTCTTCTGCAACTTAAAGCAAAATTTGCCCATTCCTTTAATTCTTTATCCGAATAATTGCCACTATAAAGACCGTTTTTACCATGAAAACGTAGATATATAAAATCTGCAGTTATCTCTTTTACGCAGGGCCAAAAAGAAGAATCCGCAATGCATAAACTAGCGTTATAATTTTTAAGCAGACTATAGGTATCTTTTTCAAACCAACTTTTATTTCTAAACTCAAAGGCTTCTCTTACCTTAAATCTCTCTAAATCTTTTAAAAATTCCTCTAAGCGTTTCAGATCTTTCTTAAAACCTGCAGGAAACTGCCACAGAACCGCTATTAATTTATACTTTAATTCTAAACAACCATCAAAAAAGATCTTTAATGCTCTTTTGTCTTTTAGTTTTTTTATATGGGTTATGAAACGATTTCCTTTTGCTACAAAATAGAAATCTGTAGGACTACGTTCAAACCATCTCTTAAAGGTTGCTTTTTTTATAATCCGGTAAAAGGTGACATTAAGTTCTACTGCATTAAAAAATTTAGTATAATACTCAAACCATTGAACGGGGGAGAGATCCTGTGGATAAAAGATTCCTCTCCAGTGATGATAAACCCAGCCACTTGTCCCTATAAAAATAGAAGGCATCTTAATTATTATAATTATTTCCTATCAATTAAACAACACATTTTAAATAAAATCTTTACAGATAACTATGATTACGCGATTACCCAAAAAATGAAAAAATAAGTTTAACATTATCAAAAACTTATAATAAAATGATTTAATAAAATCGATTTTTATATTTTTATACCATTTAAAATAGTAAATAAAATATGGATAATATAATATTTTTATTTTCGGATGTGTGGAAAATTCCTCCAATACCTTCCTATTAATTCTAAAAGGTTCTAAATAACCCCTTTCAAACTTTTCTTTTATTCTAAACAATCTAAAAATAAACTCTAATAATCTACAGATAACGCTTCTTTCTTGTGGCTCATCCAGAATAATAATCTTCTTTGCTACCCTCATAGATTCATTTATCCCTTTTAAAGGATTTATAAAATGATGTAATGTTTCATTTATAACACACACATCTACTGATTTATCCTTGACAGGAAGATTTTCTCCGTCCCCACAGATAAAATATTTCAAACTAAATTCCTTCAAATATCTCTCTGCCTGAATCAATTGATTAAAGGAATGGTCGATAATAATTATCTTATTAGGTTTAGCACTAAACATAAGATATGCTTCCCTGCCGTAACCACCTCCTACATTTAAGATAACCTTATTTTCCAGTGTCTCTCTAAATTTTAATTTTAGAAGTCTTATAACTAGATTAAATCTATATATATCTAAATAATCTTTTTTATAAGTAGAAGGACATATAGATTGATCATAAAACATCTGATCTTTTTGAAAATCTATCTTACGCATAGGTTATTTTTTAATTAAATAATTACCAATTACTAGTATATCCATGGATGTACGCAAAAAACATTCAATTGCTTCCGTAGGATGGCAAACAATAGGCTCGTTTTCATTAAAAGAGGTATTTAATAAAGCGGGTACACCGGTAATCTCATAAAACGCTTTAATTAATTTAAAAAAAAGACAGTTCGTTTCTTTATTTACTGTCTGAACTCTCGCTGTATCATCTATATGCACAACGGCGGGTATCTCGGAAATTCTTCCTTTTTTTACTGGTAAAGCCAAAAGCATAAAAAAGGAACTAACCGGCGTTATCAGATAATCACTTATATTCTCTTCTAATATGGAAGGAGCAAATGGTCTAAAACTTTCTCTATGTTTTATAAAGAGATTCAACCTATCTATCATATCTTTTTTACGTGGATCAACTAAAATACTACGGTTCCCTAAAGCACGTGGTCCCCACTCCATTCTCCCCTGAAACCAGCCTATGATTTTGCCTTCAGCAATATACTTAGCTACAATTTTAACCAATTCATCTTCATTATATTTTGTAAATACCAGATTATACTTTCTTAAAATAGATTCGATTTCTTCTTTTTTAAACTCGGGACCCCAGTAGGCATGGCTCATAACAAAACATCTTGGTTTATTTAAGATCTGATGGTATACATAGTAGGCGGCTCCTAAAGCAGTTCCAGCATCGTTGGCGGCAGGCTGAATATATATATTTTTAAAAGGGGTGTTTTTAAAAATTTTTCCATTTGCTACACAGTTTAAAGCCACACCCCCGGCTAAACACAGATTATCTATTTTGGTTACCTTATATAGATAATTTAAAATATGAAAGTAAGTCTCCTCTAACATTGCCTGTAAAGATGCAGCGATATTTCTATGTATCTGGGAAATTTCTTCTTGAGGATCGCGGGGCTGACCAAAAATCTCAATCCATTTTTTAGAAAATAATCTTCCGCAAACAGGCTCAGAATTATCCCAGTTCATTCCTAAACCTTCAGAGGAAAAATTAAAATATTCAGGATTTAAAATAAACTTTCCATCTTTCTTTAATATAATTATCTTTTTAAACTCATTTAAATATACAGGCTTACCATATGCAGACAAACCCATAACTTTATACTCATCACCGAATTTTAAAAACCCTAAAAATTGTGTACCGGCGGTATATAGATATCCTAAAGAATTAGGAAAGAATATTCTATCCAAAACCTTTATCTTATTATCTTTACCGATGCCAAACATTGTACTTACAAAATCACCCATAGCATCTATGGATAGTATCGCTGAATCTTTAAATCCCGAGACAAAAAATGCACTTGCCATATGGGATTGATGATGTTCTATAAAATATACCTTTGAACTTAATTGTTTTTCGAAAAAGATAAAATTATCAACCAATAAACTTTTTATATTTCTAATCCTTAATAAATTATCAAAACGTGAATTTATAAAAGATGCGCTTATTCTATTTTTCATTAAATATATCAGTTTTCTATTTAAATGAATAAAAGGATTCCTTGATATTCCAATAAAATCTATATCCTTTAAAGAAATACCTGCTTCCTGTAAACAGTATCTGATGGATTCTAAAGGAAATCCTGACCAATGCTTTATCCTCTTAAATCTTTCTTCTTCTCCTGCGGCAAGAAGCTTTCCATCTTTAACTATACAACAGGATGAATCAGGATGATAAGCGTTGATTCCTAATACATACATTTTATCTTTTAACCTTATAGATAGCTGATTTATATCCTGAAAAACGACTAAAACCATCTAAAAGCGTATAACTATAAGCACCTTTACCAACCACCGTCACCAATTCACATTTATTTTTAACAAAGTTATAAATATGGGGGTATTTTTTAGATATATCTATATACAGAGGCATGATTATATAGTCAATATTGTTCCAGTTAAAATCTTCAGTATAAATGTAGTACAAAAGTAACAATCTTGAACCCGATGACCGCAACGCATACCAGTCCTCAGGATTCCCCAATACTTTACTGCCTGTCGGAATAAACTTTTTTATTTCTTTCTCATAGCTGAATAGATCTCTCTTTCCCCAATCCTTTATAGTCAAGAAATACCTTAATCCTAATCCATAAAAAAGATAAAAAGAAAGAAAAAATATAAAATAAATCTTGAAAAAATATTATTTTTAATTAAAACTAACTTATATATATGATAAATAAAAACTCCTCCGGCGACAAACCCTAAAGGTAGAATTATTTGAATATAATAACCTTTAAGAAGATTAAATAAAAATAAAATAAAAATTGGTAAAACTATAAATCCTATAAATATATTTCTGTAGAGAGGATATTTCTTTGTAGTAAATAATACGCTTATTAAAATGAAAAGTAGAGTAAAATAAGCAGGATCACTCAGTATTGATTTTATATTAAACGAAAAAAGACTGGAACTGTTGAGTTTATTAAAATTAGTTGCTACAAAAAAATTATAAAGAATCTGCTCTTTAAAACTTTGAAAATCTTTCAATATAAGACCCAACCATAATGTAAATGGAATCATAAAACTAAGAAGAAAAATAGATACCTCTTTAAAACAGGATTTACTCTGCCGGCGCGACTGTGTAAAAAAATAATAAAGAAAGCTTGGCAATAAAAGGCTATACAACTGGTATGTCTGCGTAGATATGCTAAAAGACAATCCGCAAGATAACAAAAGTAAAGTTTTATAAAAATATTCTTTTTTATTTGAATAAATAAATAATAAATTTAAAGATAAAATATATAAAAAAAGAGCCAAAGCATCACCACGGTTTGCCTTTGCAATATATATCCCCAAAGGACTAAGAGCAAAAAGAAAATAACTTAATATAGAAATAACTATACTCTTAAAAAATAAAAAGGTGATTATATAAGTCAAAGAAAACGATACTATCCCAGGCATTAAAGATAAAGATAGAGTAACCCAACGTTTAAATCCAAATATCTTATAAAATTGAGATAAAACAAAAGGATATACAGGAGGTCTTATATAGCATATTTTATCAGTATGGTATCTACCACCCAGTACATCTAAACTCAATTTCCCCTTAAATGCAAGATTATAGGCTGGTTCAGCATCCAAAATCTCATCTATCCATACCTGTGACTTTATTACTAAAGGGAAAAATATAATTATAAAAAATAGAAAAAATATTAATAAAATATATAAATTAACTTTAATCATATCTAATATGGATTAAATCAAGTAAGATTCTTAAAACATCTTGGGGTTTTATATCTTTCATACATAAGGCTTCATAATTACATAAATTTCCTGGTTTTGCTTCATAAACACAGGGACTGCATTTTCTGTAAGAATAAAAAAAGATATGTCTTTCTGAATTTAATACAATTTGTTGAAAAGGCGAAGTAGGACCCCATAAAGAAATCGTAGGGATATCTTGAATATTTGCTAAATATAAAGGGCCACTATCACAGGAGATAAAAACCTTAAGTCTATCCATCAAAGCAATTAATTCTTCTAAGTCTATTTCTCCACAGAGATCAATAACATACTGCTTCGCCTGGGGACTCAGTTTAAGAAAAATTTCTTGAGTATATTTTTTCTCCTGAGATGAGCCGGTCAAAACTATTTTCCATTCTTTAAGATTCAAAAATTTAGTCAGATTTTCAATAAGATATATAAAATAATCTGCTGGCCATCTACGTAAGTATAAAATTTCACTAACGTTTACATTTATACCAACCAAAGCTTCTCCATACCAACTCTTCCTTTCTAATATATATTTTAAATTATTTATTTTATTAACTGAGACATAAATCTTTTCGAAAGGCAGATTATCCTCTAAGTTGATTCCTAAAATCTTAATCATTTCTCTATACATCCTGAATAATGATTCTCTACTGTTCCACTTTACGCCAAAGTTTATAATACTTGATCTCCAAAAAGAAGGTATCCAGTATCCTATCTTTATAGATGCGCCACTTACAAAACAAAAAAGTGTAGAAAACTTTGATAGAAATTCAAAATCAATAATGACATCCACCCTTTCCAAAATAAAATTTGTTAGATGTTTTAATGTATCAGTTAAAAATAATAAAGGATTGTTATTACGGATAGTTCTTATCTCATCAGAAAAACCTAAAAGCTCAATCAGTCTTTTATTACTATGAAAGGTAAAAAAAACAATCCTTGTCCGGGGAAACTTTTTACGTATCTCATGATAAAAAGGAACTAATTTTATATTTGTTCCAATGCCAAACCATTTCATAATTATAATTTTTTGTGGTTCGATATAACCGATTTTTTTTTTAAAAAATAAATTAAGAAGTTTATTTAATATTCCGCACAAAATACACAGAGGAAATCCTAAATAATGGTCTAAATACTGCATTAATTTAAAACTCATAATTTAAACAAGGCTTAGGAAATATCCTGGAAAAGAATTTAATTTTCTTTTTTTCTCTATTTTTTAAGATGTATAGTTCGATGAGACGTTTTCTGCTTTTATCAATATAAAATCTTAAAGGTATTTTTCTATAATTTGATTCTAAAATTTTACGCCATTCCTCTATAGGGATGACATTAAATATTGTTCGTTCTAAAGAGTCCTCAAGAACTACTACTGAAACCCCACCTTTTTTAACAAATTCAAAAAGCTCTTGAAATCTTATAGGTATCTGAGAGGTAGGTAAAGTAATTAATAGGTCTTTAAAAATTGGCCTGCGTTCTAATATATAATAAAATCTTGAAGCGCTTATATTATCCGATATACACAGTATGGGTTCGTCTTCATTGCTATAGTAGATTATATTCTGTCCTAATTCATATGCCTGAAGACAGTCCAGCTTGAGTCTATTTTCCCGCATAAAAAAATAACTTAAATATCCTAATGTTGTTGTAGAAGGAAATACGGGTATAATT
>JAMWCP010000106.1 GCA_023819665.1 Candidatus Omnitrophota bacterium | reverse complement strand
TTAATGGCATAAATAAACTTAATACTACTCCCAAAATAAATATCTTTTTCATCTTACCTCCTTTCTTTCTTATTAAGTTAGACGAAAGAAAGAAGGCAATCTCACCTCAATTTTTAAAATTTTTATTCCAAGGAAAGGAGGGCTTTTTCTATTTTTTCTTTATCCAGAAGGTCCATTTTAGCGTAAAGGGCTTTTGCTTTTATGAGATATTCTTTTGCCCTTATAAGGTCATTTAGTTCTTTATAGAAAAGACCTAAATCATAATAGATTTCTGCTAAAACCGGAAGATTTCCTATCCTCTGAGACAAATTCAAAGATTCCTGAAAGTATCTCTCTGCCTCAAGATATTTCCCCATCTCCCAGAAAAGCTCCGCCAGCATCTGGTAATCAGAACTTAAGTTAAAATAATGGGAAAGTTTTTTATCGATCTCTAATCCTTTCTGATAATAATCCAAGGCATCCTGATAGCGTTTCTCAAAACGGGAAATTTCACCCATATTAAAATAGTAATCACTTAACTCCTGAGGCTCTTTTAACTTCATAAAAATCTCTTTACTCTTATTATAAAACTCTTTTGCCTTCTCAAAGTCTTTCATCTCAGAAAAAATCCATCCCATATTAAAATAATCACAGGCAAGATTAAAAAGAAAGGACCTCTCCTGCTTCTTCTCTTGGTTAATCTGAGAACTCTGAATCAAAAAACTAAATGCCTTTTCAAAATTCTTCTTATCTACATAGTAGACTGCCAATCTACTTAGAGTATCTGCCTCGTTGAGCTTGTCTTTATTTTTTATGCTCAACTCCAGTGCCTTCTGATAAAAATCCTCTGCTTTAGAAAAATCTCCCTGCATATGGTAGGTCCAGGCAATCTTCAAATAGGCAGAAGCGGTATTTTTCCTATCCTTTCTTTTCTGAGCAAGTCTTAGATATTCAAAATAGTTATTTAACGCCTCATCCAATCTTCCTAAACGAAAATGTGTATCCCCTAAAAGCTGATATACCAAAGGATAATGTGGCTGAATACCAAGGATTCGCTGACTAATTTTAAATACTTCCTCATTTTTGCCTTTTTTAAAGTAATTTAAAGACCTCTGATAAAGAATGGTTGATGCTGGATTTAAATAATTAAATACAAAGATCAAAAATACAATTGCAATTACTATAGAAATAGATAATTTTAATAACCTCTTTTTTGCGGGAGATATTTTAAAATCTATATATGTCCTTTTATAAGTTGATGGTGCGAAGAGTATATAATCCGGATCTCCGTAAAGTGTATAGTCTGCCCAAGCACTGGTATCTAAACCATAATGTTTAATCAGATTAAGCCTTGCCTGTCTTAAAGCAGAACCGATACTGGAACCATTAAGGATCTCTTTATAAAAAGTTTGAGCAAATTCTGCAGCCAACTCATCATTTACCTTAAAGGACGAACCAATATAATGCTGAGAACCTGATAACAAAAACGTATGAGCAAAACTGTAGAGATAGCGAGCCGTTTCTTTTTTTAACCTTTTCTGTTCCATATGTGTGGATTGGCAGGCATTCACAAATACCATTCGAGGTAATGACTCGGTATGAGAAAACAGAAGTATGTCCTTGCAGGTAAATCTACCATCCTTAAAGATAAGACCGGTGTTCAAAGGTTCATTTGGATCAAATTCACAGTGGCCGGCAAAGTGAAAGAGATCGTATTCTCTTAAATTCTTTTTAAGATATAGAGAATCCACATGAGAAGATTTAAAATCCACATGGATATCTTTATACTTTAACAGAAAATTTTTGATTTTGATGCCCTCATTATAACTTGATTCTAAATCACCTTGGGTATCTGCAACGATCAACATCCTTAAGGGAGGGCTAAGCTTCGGTAATCTTGGAGAATCCATCTCTTTATCGGTAGTGATAGAGCGACCTAAATTGAATTTAAGACATAGAAAATCATCTCCCGTATGAAGCAATTCCCAGGGAATAGAGATAAGGCTCTCCTCTACATTCAGGATAAGCGCGATATCTTTTTCTTCCCTTAGTCTCTCTTTTATTTTTTTGCTTAAGAGATACTCAAAGAGAAGTTGACCTAATTTTTTTAGTTCCTGTATACCCTCCTGTCCAATAGAATTTGTTCTATTCTGTTGACTAAGCAAAGAATTTATCTCCTGACAGATTCTTTCTATATAACTTAAATCCACCTGGCAAGAACTTATACTCTTTAAGGAGGGAAGATGCTCTTCTCTTTCTACCAGACTCATCTTTAAAATCTGGTTAATAGAAATTACTTCTAATAATAATCCCTTCAGCATACGGACCTGAATAAAGATAGGGCTAAATCAATTCTAATTTAATCAGGCCAATATCCTTTAAGGATTGACTTATCTTAATAAGATAACTGCCCAATTCCACCTCATCAAAAATCACTTTACCTTGCCGGGCAGAATATGACTCTATCTCCAGTTCATTTTTAAAAAGCCCTATCCTTATCTCTTCAAGTGGCTTAAGATCTTTTATCTCCGAAACCAGGATTATAATTTTTACGGCCGTCTTTTTTATCCTCTCTATCTCTAAATTTATCCGGATATCCCCACAATCCTTAATCAAGGAAAGCCTCTCAGGCAGTTCTTCTCTCTTCCGACTGCGCAGCACAGGTAAAGGAAGGATTTCACCACCTAAAAGAATATCAGCAGTGCTCTTTACTATCTTAATACTTTTTTCTTTCAACATAATCAATGCCTCTATCCAAAGAGGTATAACGTGGGGACCCCCCACCAAT
>JAMWCP010000105.1 GCA_023819665.1 Candidatus Omnitrophota bacterium | reverse complement strand
ATAAAAGTTTTGCAAAAAAGAAACGGTCAATTGCTTCAATAACTTCTTTTTTCTTTAAATAATCTCCATCATGCGCAGGTTCATCCGGACCTTTAATATGGATATAAAGGCCATCGTACTTTTTTATTGATTCTAAAGCTAACTTTGCCCAGATAGGATAATCTACATCTAAATGTCCAGTGGCCTGAGGAACCTCTACAATCTCTATCCCACATAAAAGGGCAATCCCTTTTTCTACAGGCATCTGCACAAAGGAACCAAAATTTATTCCATACAGTTCTTTTATAGAAGGAAACTTAGGAAGATGGTCTCCAGCATCTCTAGCTAAAATTATATTGGCAGGAAGTTTATCTTGGGAGAGCCTTTTTTTATTTATGATGGATTCTTTTAGAACCTGATGGGATTTTAAAGTAAATTCATTTAAAAGAAAAGCTGCTAATTTTACACCAGAATCATCTTCGTATCCTTCCAAAGGAACTGATTCTGCTACTTTATTCTCAAATTTTTCTTTGGCTACTCCAAACACACCTTCTCTTTTATAAGCAGGGTCAGTATTGGTGATCCAACAAGAAAGTTTTTTATCCTTATGCCTGATCACTAAAACCCCGCGATGCCCAATCGTGTTCTTAAATTCAAAACTTGCATCTTGGGATAATCTTACTTTAGTATTAATCTCTCTAGCTAAAGCAGTTGCCTCCTCAGTGGTTAAATTTCTTCCTACCCGTCTATCTAAAATAGTCCTTCCATCCTCACTAACGGTGGCAAAGTTTACCCTTAAGGCGAGGTCTCCATCATTTACACTCAATCCCTCAGCAAAACACTCCAAAGGTCCTCTTCCGGTATAATACTTATGGGCATCGTAGCCTAAAAGAGAGATCACCGCAATATCGGATTCCGGGGCAATATCTTCTCTTACCGGATAAACTAAACCAAGCTTACCCTTTTTTGCCAGATTATCCATATTTGGAGTACGTGCTGCCTTAAGGGGTGTGTGGTTATTTAACTCTTCAACTGGTAGATCCCCCAATCCATCTAAAACAACATAGAGGATTTTTTTCATCGGGTTTTGCTCCTTTTTGTTATTACCGTTGAGTTTGTTAAAAATTAACAATGTCTTTCTAACTTATTAATTGCTTTACCATAGAGAATAATTCTCTTTTTAAATTCTTTATTTTTATTTATATTTTTTACCAATAATTCAAAAACCAAATTCTTATCTAACCAGAATTTTACTTCTCTATAGTGAATGTAGCTATCATTTCTCATTTCTATTTCACCGTAAGTCTTATCTTGGATCTTAAAGATAACCTTTTGGTCATCAAACTGATTTCGCTGTCGCGCCTTGGAATTTTCAACTATAAAATATTGTGTTAAAATATCTACTACTTCCCTACTCCAGAAAACATGAAAAATATCTTTATTTTTTATAACTAAAAAATCAACCTCTCCGCTGTTAAACATGCTTTTATCAATAAAAGCAGCAAGTAATCTTTTTTCTTTCAGTTTCTTGCACAATGCACGCATTGGTTTCTGTAATTTCCTTTTGTAAAATTCTTTATTTTTTAAGTAGAGATTTCTGGAAACAGGAAAACTTGTTATACATTGCAAAAATAATTCTCCTATCCCATTCATACCTTTAAAGGCATAGTCACTTTCAAATCGAGTTTTTCCATAGAGAAAAATCTGCCATTTTTTCTCTCCGCTTTTAACAGAATAAGAGCGACCTTCAAAATCAACCACATCTTTTTTAGCCTGGAGCTCGCTTCTGTACTCCTTGCCAATCCCTAAAATTTGAGCAAATTCTCTTGCATCAGCATGTCCCCTTCTTTTTACAAAACTTGCTTTTTCAGAAGTCATTGCTTTCTTTTTTGTCATAATCTTAAGCTTTTTTAACTATTAATAACTCCTGTGTTTTCTTAATATGATTGCTATTTTTCATCTTTCGGTTAATACCTATGCGTGTTTCTCCTTGTCCCATCGTATAATGTATAGGTAATTCAACAATTTTAAAACCTCTGTACCATCTTCTAATTGTCGGAGAATCATTGTAAGACAATATAAATCCTCCTTTATGCGCTAATAAAAGTTCTCTTAATAACGAGTGATTAAAATTATTATGATGGATAGGAAAATTTCTCTGCGGATAGAGACCTCTAAAAAGAGTACTGTCTTTACCTAAATAGTATGGTGGATCACAATACAAGAAATCATTTCTAAACTTAGGTATGACTTCCTCAAATGAAGCACATTCTACTTTTATATTCTTAACATTAAAATTTTTGACTCGCTCTAAAAGGCGATGATACATTCTCTCTTTTGCATAAACTGAGGACATCCATCCTAAAAATCCAGGACCGTAGGAAAGATTGTGGTTAAAATAATAATAAGTTGCTAACTTTAAGGAAGGAAGTTTTATTTTCCCCTCCCAATGTCTCCTTAATTCCTCCTTAACTAAATGGTAAGTTATTTTGGTGGGTTTCAGCTTCAATAACTCTCGATATAGATCGAGTGGTCTCTCAATCTGGATCTTCCAGTAATTTACTAAAATATCAAATAACTCAAAACCTAATACTTCAATACCTAACTCTTTGGCTACTGCAATTTCAATTGAACCTCCGCCCAAAAAAGGAGAGATCAATCTTTTTATATTTGCAGGTAGATACTCTAATACATAACCTACTGCCCAACTTTTACCCCCAGCATATCTTAAGGGTGAACCTAAATATCTTTTATATTTATTGTTTTTTCCTTTCAGTCGTTGCAAAAATAATCTCTTTTGGTCTACGGGAAATAAATATCGGGGAAGAGTTATTGGCGAAGTCAA
>JAMWCP010000104.1 GCA_023819665.1 Candidatus Omnitrophota bacterium | reverse complement strand
TTCAATTGTAGAAAATCTTGCCGAACTTATGGCGGAAATGAAAACAACAAAAGCCCATTTGGGCATAACTTTTGATTTAGATGGAGATAGAGGAGCAGTGGTTATTCCTGTACCAAATAAAGACTCCATTACTAAAGATAATTTTACTATCCTTCCTCCCGATAATCTTATGCAGGTTCTTTTACCATTTTTAAATGTGAGTGGTTACAGTGTAAAGGAGCGCGGTAAGGTTGGAGTGGTAAGAGATGTTTTATCTACCAAAGGCGTAGACAAAAAGGCAGAAGAATTGGGATATGAGAGTTATCAGACTGATGCGGGATATGTTTTTCTAAAAGCAAAAGTTAAAGCATTAAAGGAAAACGGTTATACCATTCCCATTTATTCAGAACGTTCAGGACATACTTGGACCCAGGTAACCGGAGCCTTTGAAGACCCCATTATTGTTTCTTTATTTTTTAATATAATAGTTTCAGAACATTTACAAAAAAATCCTACTGCCCCCTATCCGGCATTAGAAGTATATAAGAAAAATTCTATTCCCTATAAACAATCAACCCGTTTCCAGCCTTTGTTTGGTAAACCTTTTCTGCGACAATTATCCGATGACCCTGAAAATAAATCAGGATGGAGATTTGGACAAACCCCTATCCCTATGGAAATCGTTTCCTTAGGAAGGCATAGAGCAATTGAACAATTAAAAGGTCAATTTCAGAAAGGCAAAGAATTTAAAACACCGGTCGGGAGATTAACTGTCAGTGAGTTTAATTTTTATTTTGACCCTGAAATAAAGGCCAATCGATTTGCAGATATAAGATTTAGTTTAGACGGTAAAGATGCTGGTTCTTTTGTTTTTAGAGCATCATCTAATGAGCCGACCTGGGTATGTTCTTTTGAAACTCCCTTATGGGAAGGAGAAACTTTTGAAGCAGAAAGCGTATTTTTGCGCTATATTTCTGTAGGTGGTTTAGTTCTTGACTTTTTAGAAACCTCCGGGATTGCCAGCGTTACAGAGGGCAATTATCCCAATAAAAGCGATGCGGAAGAAACACTTAATAAATTCAGAGAATTGATGAATAGAAAATAGAAAACAAATATTTTAAATAGGGGGTGAAAAATGAGAAAAGATAGAATTAAAAACTTGTTGTTCTTAACGGAAGTTCTTATGACTGGCTTAAGTTTGAACAATCTTCTTTATCAGCAATGGATGTATCCCGAATTCAGCTTAAGAAGAATAAAAGAGACCGAAATTGATTTTAGTAAAGAAATAGGTTTACCCGTAAGCAAAAAAGGAGACTTACTTAAGTGGGATGAATCTACTGTTTATGTTGACCCTTCTTCAAATCCTTCCACCCGCACTCTGGAAGCAATAAGAGAAGTTCTGTACAGTCCCGATATAGCTGATGAATACCCCCATCGAATCCTTTATTATATGTATCGCGATGTGCACAAAATTGTTGATGAATCATTAATTAGAAAAGATGGTTTACGCTATGATATAACCGTGATTCCTCCCGGTAAGATAGGCAGAGAATATACTAAGACTGCAGGACATTATCATCCCAAAATTTCTGGAACAAACTATACTTATCCAGAGGTTTATCAGGTAATTAAAGGAGAGGCACTCTATCTACTTCAGCATCTAAATAATAAAGGAGAAGTGGATGATGTAGTGGTAGTTAAAGCAAAGGAAGGTGAGACAGTAATAATCCCTCCCGGATACGGACATGTAACCATAAATGCCGGGAGAGAAACTTTAATTATGAATAACTGGGTAAGTAATAAATTTCAGTCCATCTATGAACCTTATAAAGAAAAAAAGGGTGCTGCTTATTATGCCTTGGTAGAAGGAGTAAATGGAATAAGATGGGTGGTGAATACAAATTATCCTGAATATAAATATTTTCAGCATAAGATAAGATTTATAGATGCTGCGGATTTACTAAAGAAGTTTATCTTAGGGGGGATACAGGGTATAGGTCCTGCTTATATCTTTGGAGTTGGAAATCTTGATGCTTTAATATTTCTCAATGAACCGTGGAGATTGTTTGAGGAAGATGAGTTAATACAAGGCGGAGTTTCTTAGAAAGCTTATACCACCTCTACATTGCTCTTAATATTCATCCCAGAGTTACTTAATTTTTTATTTTGGAAATAAAGTTAGAGTATTGATAATCTAATTTATATTTTTCTCTTTTTTTGTTTTTTAACAAATGTTTTCTTTCAGGATACAGCAGTTAGGAGAGTAAAAAAACCATTCTACAGATCCAGAAATATTTGATGGTAAAATAAGACTGAACAAAAATTTCCTCATCTCCTTGCCTCTAATTATGATGAAATGTCGCGGACAGTAGTTGAGCTACTTATAAAACGCATAAGAGAAATTGTGCATCAAAAAGGAGAGGTAAAAATTGGGCTTCCCACAGGAAATACCCCGCTTAAGATTTATGAAGCTTTAAGAACCCAATATAAAAACGACTCCATCTGGGAGCATGTTACTTTAGTGCGGTTGGATGAATATGTAGGTCAAGAGCCAAATTCTCCCCAGAGTTTTCAAAAACAACTGCGTGAGGCTTTAGTTAATCATCTAAAATTGAAAAGATTTCTCAGTATAAATGGGAATGCAAATGACCCTTTAAAAGAGAGACAGCGGTACGAAGAAGAGTTAATAAAGTTAGTTTTTGACACTTACGAAGTGTAGCGGAATTACTTTTGGTGTCTCAAGCCCAGCGATTGATTTACCTTACTATATTTCTCCTCCCAATATAGTTTCACGCCGGGTAAAAACATCTGCTATCCAGCGGATGAGCCGGGAGGAGATCTTAAAGCCCGGGCC
>JAMWCP010000103.1 GCA_023819665.1 Candidatus Omnitrophota bacterium | reverse complement strand
CTGACGATTATTATTTATCTTTTTCATCAGTGAATAATTAAAATAATGTTTACTGTATCTATTTTTAGCTGCCCATAAAATTATTTCCGTTGAATGAGTAAAATATCGGCAACTTAAATTGGGTGGCGGATTGACTTTAAACCATACAATATCATTTAATATCTTATAAATCCTGCATCACATAACCTATGGTATAAATTATATGAGACGTTCCTGATACCCATATAGTCCCGTTTGGAGTAAGAATTCTCTGACACTACCTCAACCATTTTAATGTAAATAGATAGTTTTGTTCTTTCCCTTGAGAAATATCCCATTTACCTTTGTTAACCGAAACCATCTTTTCTGCATGACAGGTAATACCACCATTTGATAGAAAATAAGGGGGATCGAAAATCATATCTACTGAGTCATTGGGAAGTTTAGAAAGTATATCGAAACAATCTCCATGAAATAAAATAATATTATGTTTACGCTCTTCAAAATATGGTCTCTGTGGTATACTCTTAATGAGATAAAATATACTTTTTTTATTAATAATTCTATCTTGAGTTATGGTAGACATAGAATTAACAAATTTATACTATTTATATTTTACCATCTCCTATTTTAAGGTCAACTATACTCTCTATAACAAAAGATACAAAAGATGATAATATCAATATGATTTTATAAACGAAAGAAATTATAACTTATCTGTGCTGGAAAGATAACGGAATGCACTTAAGGTAGCCTTTGCCCCTTCTCCACAGGCAACGATGATCTGTTTCTCCACAACATCTGTTACATCTCCGGCAGCAAATACAGCCGGGATACTGGTCTGGTTTTTACAATTTACCTTGATTTCACCAAACTCATTCTTTTCTACATCCTTAACAAATTCAGAATTGGGAATAAGACCAATCTCAACAAAAACACCTTGGATGGCTAAGTCTTCTATTTTATTGTCTTTTTTTATCTTTATTCCGTTTACAAACCTATCTCCTGTAATCTCTAAAACTTTAGTATTATTGAGTATCCTTACCATACTGCTCTTTTCTACTTTTTCTTTCATAATTGGATCTCCACCTAAAGCAGAAGTTATGTTTATAAGGTAGATCTCCTTGGCTATTTTCATCAACTGTAAAGTTGCATCTAAGGCAGAGTTTCCTCCTCCGATAACAGCTACAGTTTTCTCACTAAATAAAGGAGCATCGCAGGTAGCACAATAAGTAAGTCCTCTATTCTTAAACTCTTTTTCTCCGGGAACATTTAACTCTTTTGAACGCTTACCTGAGGCAACAATTGCCGTCTTTGCAGTGTAGACATCTTTTTTTGTTTTAATCAAAACTAAATTATCTTCTTTTTTTAATTCTAAAACCTCTTCATTCTCTTTTATGGGAATATCAAATTTTCTTAGATGTTCCTCAAATTTAGCCACCAGTTCCGGACCACTGATAAATTGATAACCGGTGTAATTTTCTACCTCTCCACTTAAAGCCGCCTGCCCCCCAATATCTTTGGTGATAACCAAAAAATCCATCTTTTTCCTGGCAGCATAAACTGAAGCGGTAATCCCGGCAGGCCCGGCTCCAATAATAATTAAATCATAAATCTTCATAGACCTAAAAGCTCTTTAATTCTTTCTTTATCAAAACCTACCACAATCTCGCCATCAATATCTAAAACCGGAACCCCCATCTGTCCGGATATCCTAATCATCTCCTCTGCCTTTTCTTGATCCATAGAAACATCAAAATCTTCAAACTCAATATTATTCTCTTTTAAAAATTGCTTTGCCCGCTGGCACCAAGGACAGGTGGGTGTAGAATAAACTTTTACTTTTTTGTTCAACTTTGCCTCCTTTGTTTTTTACCGGCAAGAGAAACTATCTTCTCTACCTTCATTTTAATCAGATATTTAGGTTTAGGGAAATTTACCTCCGGATGTCCAGAATGACTCTTTTGACCTTGTAAAGTTTTTATAATGCGATTTGTTATCCTTCGGGTAATATTTGTATCCCACAGTTTTATAATCTCCGGCTCTATTAAATCTTCTTTTAAAAACTCTGCTTTACCTTTTAAACAATAGCCCTCAAATCTATCTTCATCTACCGCGGTAATACTAATATAATGTCGGCTTTTAAGATTTTTATAGGTGTGCGCCTTATAAAGATCCAGAAGATAAATTACACCTTTTTTATCAATTCCTACAACACCTTTACAGGAATTATGGATTGAGCCATCCTTATCCAGTGTAGAGACGATTACAAAACTCTGGGATCCTAAAAAATCAACTACCTTTTTAGGTATCCGCATAAAGCAGTTCTTCTTTTACCCAGCGACCATGCAGATTACAATTTTCCAAAACAAGTAGTTTTCCTGAATTTACCTTTAGATGTATTCCTAAAGCAGGATTGAGTTTCTCGGGTGTCAGATGGTATCGGGAAACGAAGTTCTTGTCTAGATATACATCTATATACATAATAAAATGCTGACTCTGCATGGGATGAGTAATCTCGCCGATCTTTATATTTACATCTAAACAAGCTGAATCAATCAAACCACATTTGCGTTCTATTCTCACTAAAGGAATATGTTTTTTTTCCAGTTCGTTTAGATTATTTGGATCAACTGGTTTTTTTATAGCATTATTATCTAAACTAAATGCCTCTTTCTTTGCTCCGCATACAGGACAGAATTCTGGGGCAGCATCAAAGGCAATATAACCGCACCTGCCGCATACATAAGTAGTCATTATTTCTCCTTTCTAATTTTTTGCTTATTTTTTCTCCTTCATCTGCTGACCACAGCAGATAATGTCACAGGTATCTACACATCCACAGGTCTCATCTACACTGACGATTAAACCGC
>JAMWCP010000102.1 GCA_023819665.1 Candidatus Omnitrophota bacterium | reverse complement strand
TGGCGGTTATCTTTTAGCAAGGGCTCCTCATAGGATAACTTTAAAGGAGATGATTGGGATTCTGGAAGGAGGATTTTCTTTGTTAGAATGTGTGGAGGAACCCGATATCTGTTCACGTGCAAGAGAATGCATAGTGAGGGATATCTGGGAAGAAACCGGATTTAAGATTGCCAAGATTTTAGATTCTATTACCTTAGAGGAGATGATAAGAAGGTATCAATATAAGAAAGAGCAGAATCTTATCTATCATATCTAAAAAAGGAAGTCTAAATGAAGATTGCAAAGAATATCACCGAACTTATTGGTAATACACCTTTAGTTTATCTGAATAGAATAACCCAGGGATGTTTTGCGAAGGTAGCAGCCAAATTAGAGTTCTATAATCCTTGCAGCAGCGTAAAAGATAGAATTGGTTTGAGCATGATCGAGAACGCGGAGAAAAAAGGACGGATTAAAAAAGATACAACTATAATTGAACCTACCTCAGGTAATACCGGTATTGCCCTGGCCTTTGTGTGTGCAGTAAAAGGGTATAGATTAATCCTGACGATGCCAGAGACAATGAGTTTAGAACGAAGAAAACTTTTGAGTGCTTTAGGAGCACAGCTTATACTTACCCCCGCAGAGGAAGGTATGCGTGGTGCAGTAAAGAAAGCAGAAGAGCTACTTAAAGAGATCTCAAATAGTTTTATGCCCCAGCAGTTTAAAAATCCGGCTAACCCTGAAATTCATCGCCGAACCACTGCTGAGGAGATCTGGAAGGATACCGCAGGAAAAATCGATATATTAGTAAGCGGGGTAGGCACCGGAGGCACGCTTACCGGTGTTGCTGAAGTTATAAAGAAAAGGAAAAAATCTTTTAAGGCGATTGCTGTGGAGCCAAAGAATTCCGCGGTACTTTCCGGAGAGAAACCCGGCTTACATAAGATTCAAGGAATTGGAGCAGGTTTTATTCCTGAGGTATTAAATACCAAAATTATCGATGAAGTAATTAAGGTAAGTGATGAAGATGCCATTGAGACTACTAAAAGATTGATTAAAGAGGAAGGTATCCTCTGCGGAATCTCTTCCGGAGCAGCTACCTGGGCAGCCTTAGAGGTAGCCAAAAGAAAAGAAAATAAAAATAAACTTATGGTAGTGATTCTTCCAGATACTCTGGAAAGATACTTAAGTACAGATTTATTTAAAGACTATGAGTAATTTTTTATTCCATTTAAAACATTATTTGATAGAGATAGTTCCCGCTCTGTTTTTAGGATTTTTTATAAGTGGATTAATCTATGAGTTTATTTCTAATGAGTGGGTGGAAAGAAATTTAGGTAAAAACAATTTTAAAGCAATTTTCTACGCCACTATCACGGGAACAGTTCTGCCTATCTGCTGTTGGGGGTCTTTACCTATTGCGGTAAGTTTTTATAAAAAAGGCTCCCGACTTGGACCGATATTAGCATTTTTGGTGGCAACCCCTGCCACCTCCGTAAGCGCACTTTTAGTGACCTATAAACTCTTAGGATTTAAATTTGCTATCTTTATCTTTTTTAGTGTGATTTTGATGGGACTGCTTATGGGAATTATGGGAAACCGGCTTTATTTTAAACCGAAAGAGATTACCCCCGAGGCTTGTCCACATTGTAATGAAGTTATACCTCATACGCATAAAAAAACATTCTTTTTCCATATAAAATCTATTCTTAAATTTTCTTTCTGGCAGATGCCTAAGGAAATTGGGATAGAGACATTCGTGGGAATAGTTTTGGCAGCAATAGTAGCAACTTTTCTGCCTTTAGGTTTATGGATTAAAAATAATTTAGGAGGATTCTTGGGTTATGTCTTTGCACTTATATTTGGGCTTTTGATGTATATCTGTGCCACCGGAACGGTTCCTTTAGTAGATGCCTTTATAAAACAGGGATTAAATTTTGGTGCAGGGATGACGCTTTTGTTGGTAGGACCGATTACCAGTTACGGTACAATTTTGGTCTTAAAAAAAGAATTCGGGCTAAAGGTATTAGCTATTTATTTAGGATTTATTTCTTTAAGCGCATTAATCTTAGGCTATATTTTTTCTTTATGGGCAATTTGAAAGAAAGGAAGAAATATGAAAAGAATCTATCTGGATTATGCAGCCACTACTCCCTGTGATCCTGAGGTTTTAAAGGAAATGGAGCCATACTTTTTTGATAAATTTGGTAACCCTTCGAGCATTCATTCTTTTGGTCAAGAGGCAAAAAAGGCAACTGAATCGGCAAGAGAAAATATTGCCAGATTTTTGGGGGCAAGGTCTGAAGAGATCATCTTTACCTCCGGAGGTACAGAATCTAATAATTTTAGTCTTTTTGGGGTAGCCTATGCCTTGCAAGAAAAAGGAAACCATATTATTACCAGTTCCATTGAGCATCATGCGGTACTTGAGCCGCTTAAGGTTTTAGAAAAAAGGGGCTTTAAGGTTACTTATTTAAAAGTAGATAAATTTGGATTAGTGGAGCCAGAGGATTTAAAAAAGGCAATCACCGATAAGACTATTTTGATTTCTATTATGCATGCGAATAATGAGATTGGTACAATCCAACCCATAAAAGAATTAAGTAAGATTGCGCATGAAAAAGATATCTACTTTCATACCGATGCAGTTCAAACCGTAGGACATATCCCGGTAGATGTGAATGAACTGGATGTGGATCTCCTTTCTTTATCTGCGCATAAATTTTATGGACCTAAAGGAGCGGGTGCGCTTTATGTGAGAAAGGGTACACGCCTGGTAAGATTTTTACACGGTGGAGACCAGGAAAGAGGCCTGCGTGCCTCTACCCATAATACCGCAGGAATCGTAGGGATGGCTAAGGCATTAGAGTTGTGTCAGAAGT